>LUZZ01000278.1 GCA_001603845.1 Syntrophobacterales bacterium Delta_01
GACAGCCACCTGGCGCAGATCTTCCGGGCCGGCTACGCCGAACTCAGCCGGCTCGGCAAATCGCTCGAAACCAGGAACCTGCTCGAGCTTTCCGCCAATCCGGAAATTCTGCTCGAAAACGTCGAGCGCGCCATCCACGGCGGCATCACAGCCGAGCGCCAGCGGATGGAGCGTTTCCTGCCTCTTCTGGCCACAACGGGCAGCACGGCCCCCTTTATCGGCCTGTTCGGAACCGTGTGGGGCATCATGACCAGCTTTCAGCAAATAGGCCTCAAGGGGGCCGCCAACCTGGCGGTGGTGGCGCCCGGAATTTCCGAGGCGCTGATCGCCACGGCCATCGGCCTTGCCGCTGCCATCCCGGCCGTGGTGGGCTATAATCATTTTTCGACGCGGATACGAACCGTCGAAAACGAAATGAGCCATTTTTCCGCCGATCTGCTCAATATGCTCAAGCGCGATCTCATGCGCAAGGGCCGGCAGGAAGAACCGGCCAACGAACACAGGCTGGCGGCCCAGGAATAGGAAAAACCGGGAAGGACGGAAGCGGATGCAGACAAACGGCAACGACTCCAAAGGTATGGTTTCCGACATAAACGTTACCCCTCTTGTCGACGTAATGCTCGTCCTGCTCATCATTTTCATGGTAACGGCACCCATGATGACCCAGGGGGTGGACGTCAAGCTGCCGCAAAGCTCGGCGCCGGCGATCCCGTCGGACGATGAACGGCTGGTGGTGTCCGTCACCAACGACCGGAAGGTGTACATCAACGACAACCAGGTGGAGTTGAGCGAGCTGGGAGGGAAGCTGGCCGCCATCACCCAGAACCGCCAGGACCACAAGGGGGTATTCCTGAGAGCCGACGAGAGTATTCCCTACGGCTTTGTCATGGAGGTGATGGGCAACATAAGGGAGGCCGGAATCGACCAGATCGGCATGGTGACCGATCCGATGAAGGATTCGACCAAAACCGCTCCGGCCAAGGGGAAACGCAAGAAGTAATGCGCGATTTTCGTAAAATATCCGGCGCTGTTGCAAAAAGGGAGGACAGATGGAACCCCTGATGCTTGCTCCGAAAAAAGTTTCCAAAAACGACTTGAGGGCCAGTCTGGGCGGCTCGTTCCTGGTGCACCTGCTGGTGTTCACGGTGGCCGTGGTATCGGCCTGGACCATGCCCCACAAACCTATAAAGCCGCCGTATTGCAGCGTTAACCTCGTTTCGCTCAAAGATATCGGCACCGGCAGTTCCGAACCGAAGGGCAACCCGAAGGCCGTCGAAGAAAAACCCGCCATCGAGACCCACAAGTCCGTTTCGCAAGCGGTGACGCAAAGAAAATCCGGCCCGGTGCTCCCGGTAAAGCGGCTGCGGCTCGACGATGATTCCAGGCAGCGGGAAGTCCCCATTAAGAAGATCGAACCCAAGGAGGCGCCCAAGATCGCCGACACCCCGCAGAGCATGGCGGCGATAGAAAAAAACCTGGATAAGCTGATCACCAAGCCCAAGATCACCCCCCGCACGTCGAGGGCAAACGAGGCGGCTCACGAGCCTTCGTCGAAACCGGCCGAGCACTCGCAGCCGGCGGGAGGGCAGTCGGACAAGACGGCGCACGCCTCTTCACAGACCGCTTCCAAGGGGTCGCCCAAGGGAGGCGAGAATGTAGGAGCGCGGGGGACTACCCAGGGAAGCACTGTCGGGACCCCGGACGGAAGCAGCGCCGTGTCCGCCCTCGCGCAGCTCTACGGAAGGCAGGTGGCGGAGAGGATCCAGAGCCAGTGGGGGCTGGCCAGGGACCAGGGTCTCGATGGATTGAAAACGGTGGTCGAGGTGCAGATCCGCAAAAGCGGCGAGATCGTCAACATCCAGGTGTTGAAGCCGTCCGGGAACGCGCTGTTCGACGAATCAGCGGTGCGCGCGGTGCGAAAAGCCGCCCCGCTTCCCCAGGTGCCCGAATTCATCGCCCAGTCCAGCACCAAACTCATTTTGACTTTCCTGCCCGGTCGCGTGTCCTGACCGGCTAAATTGCGGTTGCAGAAAGGTTTTACGCTCAGCATGTTTTCACTGAATGTATGGCAGAATGACCTGTGCGGAAAGACCGTGCCGGGCACGAATCCATGGAGAAAAGCTTCATGGGCGCGGCGGCCCGCGGCCCGCTTTGCAGGAAGACCGCACGCCGGCCTGGCGGCCGCCTGCTTGGTTTTCCTCCTTTTTGCAGTGGCGTTTTGCGCCGTTGCAAACGCCCAGACCATCTACCTGGATATAACCAAGCCCAATTTCCAGCGGATTCCCATAGCGGTGCCCGATTTCAAGCGCATGAGCTCCGAGCAGTCCCAGCTTGCGCGCGAAATGGGGCAGTTGCTGCAAAACGACCTTGATTTTTCGGGCATGTTCCGGCCGCTGGACCCCAGGGGATTTCTGGAAGACCCGCAGGTGATGGGGCTGAATGCTTCGGACATCAAGTTTCCGGACTGGAAGCGTATCGGCGCCGATTTCCTGGTGCGGGCCTCTTACCAGGTGCAGGGACAGTCCATCCGGATGGAGGCGCGCCTTTTCGACGTGGTGGGCGCCCGGATGATCAAGGGCAAGGCTTACGACGGCGACGTGCGCAACTGGAAGTCCATGGTCCACGATTTTGCGGATGAAATTCTTCTTGCGCTCACCGGCGAACGCGGGGTATTCGATTCCAAAATAGCTTACGTCCAGAAGACCCCGGGCGGCAAAGAGATATTCTACTGCGATTTCGACGGTTCGAACCCCGTCCAGGTGACGCACGACAACAGCCTTGCCCTCTCGCCCGCATGGAGCAAGGACATGTCGCGCCTGGCCTATGTGAGCTACAGGGATAAAGCGGCGAAGGTGTATGCGCTGAACGTGAAAACGGGAGCGCAGAGCGTTCTTTGCGGCTATCCGGGCATGAACCTCTCCCCCGCCTGGAGGCCGGGAAGAAACGAGCTGGCCGTCACCCTGACCAAGGACGGCAACTCGGACATCTACCTGGTTTCCGGCACCGGCCAGATCATCCAGAGGCTGGTCCAGGGGTGGTCCATCCATGTATCGCCCGACTGGTCACCCGACGGACAAAAACTGGCGTATGTTTCCAACGAATCCGGCAACCCCCAGATATACATTCTGGATCTGGCTTCCGGGCAGAAGAAAAGGCTCACCTTCAGCGGGACCTACAACACCTCTCCGGCATGGTCGCCCAAGGGCGACTGGATCGCCTACAGCGGCGTCGCCGGGGGACATCACAATATTTTCATCATCCGTCCGGATGGAAGCGACAACCACCAGCTTACCAGCGGGGAGGGCAGCAACGAGTCGCCCACATGGTCGCCCGACGGCCGGATGATCGCTTTCAGTTCGACAAGGCAGGGGGGACCCGCGATATGGGTCCTGCTTACAAACGGGACAGGTGTGCGGCGGCTCACTCGACAGGGTGGAGCGCAGGAGTTGCCTGACTGGTCGCCCAGGATGAACCATTAAGCCGTGCAATCAGGAGAGGGGAAAGGAATGAGGTACAAACTTCGTAATTCTATCGCAATTCTGCTGGCTTTGGCCCTTACGGCCCTTGTGGGTGCCTGCTCGAAGAAAAACGTTCCGGTCCAGCCCGGCATCACCGGCGGCCCCGGACCCGGGACCTTCCAGTCGGGACCGGGCGCCGGCGTCGGCGGCATGGACGACGCCAGGTGGAGAGAGCTGGGAATAAACTCCGAAGCCGAAAAGCGCGAATTCCTGGCTAAGGCCCAGGAGTTCGAGAACCAGGACATCTATTTTGACTACGATGCCTACACGCTTACCGCGCCGGCGACAAAGGTCCTGGAAGAAAAGATCGCGTTTCTCCGGCAGTATCCGAAAGTCAAGGTCACGGTAGAGGGCCACTGCGACGAACGCGGCACGTCCGAATACAACCTGGCGCTGGGTGAGCGCCGCGCCAACACCGCCATGCAGTTCATAAAGAATTCGGGCCTTGCGGGAGCGCAGCTCACCGTCATCAGCTACGGGAAAGAGCGCCCCATCGCCACCGGACACGACGAGGCGTCGTGGGCCAAGAACCGGCGGGCGCACTTCGTTTTGAATTATTAGAAGGCTCCGGATCGAAGGATTGGGAAATTCCGGGATTTGTTCCTGAATTTCATATTCTTCCCGCAAAGATATTTCCTCGGGACCATGAACGCATAACCGCGTGTGGGACGGGCGACGAGTCGTCCGCCCCACGCCGGTTTTTATCGCTTCTGCCTTCCGCGTTCCAAAACACTTGCCGAAACGGGACTTTTGGGGTTTTATGGCAGCGGGTCGGGGATTCAGATCATTCAAGCAATGGAGGGGCTTCGAGGTCGAATCGGAATTGGAATTGCTCGATTCCTGAATTCCTTCATGAAAGGGTTTGTCCATGGGCGGTCGAATAGGACGGAGATCAATACGGATAGGGTTGCTGCTCGCCGCCGGCACGATGCTGGCCGGATGCGCCACCACGCAGGAAACTTCCACCCTGCAGCAAAACATTTCGATGCTAAACGAGAGGCAAGCTGCGCTTGAACGCCGCCTGGAAACCACCGAAGGCCAGTCGAAGACGGGTGGAGACCTTTACGCCCGTGTAGAGGAACTCCAGATGCGGATCGGCGCGCTGAACGGCAGGATCGAGGAGCTGGATCACAAGATCGAACAGCTCCAGCACAGCCAGGCGCTGCAGGCCCCGGCTCCGGCGGCTCAGCCCGCGATTGGCGCCACGCCTCCTTCGGGAACCGTCGTCATGGAAGCGCCGCACCAGCAGGTACAGCCGCCCAGGCAGCAGCACGTGCCACCGCCGTCTGCCGCTCCTCCCGTAATCATCCACCAGGCGCCCCCGCCTCAGGCCCGCGCATCCCAGGGTCACGCTACGGCGCCGCCTTCTTCCCAAGCCCAGGGGGCAAGCGAAGAAAAGATCGTTTTCGACAGGGCCTCGCAGCTCTTGCAGCAGAAAAAGTACGAAGCGGCCAGGAAAGCATTCCAGTCCTATCTTTCCAAATACCCCAAGACCGACCTGGCCGATAACGCTCTTTTCAACATCGCCGAATGCTACATAGCGGAAAAACGCTACCAGGACTCGATCGAAACCTACCAGCAGGTGATCGACAAGTATCCGAGGGGAAACATGGCCCCGCAGGCCATGCTGAAACAGGGCGCCGCATTTCAGCAAATTGGCGACAAGACGGCCGCGCGCATCATTTACGAACGGCTGGTCGAAAAATACCCGGGAACCAGCGCCAGCCAGGCTGCAGAAAAGAAACTCAAGCAGCTCTAGTTTCTCTTCCCGCTGCATCCCCGTTCTCCATTCCGGCTTCGCCGGCCGGCGGGGGCCTGTCGCTTCACTGGTACGTTCAAAGCGGCATCAAAACGATGCCTTAAAGACGTGGGGGGCGCTTCGCCGCTCCCTGCCCTTCCATTCCGCTTTGCGGCTCAATTCGGGGGGGGAGGGGAAGTCGCTTTCCCCCGTTCGAATTACTGCATACTCCATTTCAAAATACAGTTTCTTCCTACATAAATACTCATTTCACCCCATATATTTGCTTTATGGTTTCCTGTAT
>LUZZ01000279.1 GCA_001603845.1 Syntrophobacterales bacterium Delta_01
CGGACCTGCGCCGCCTTCGGGGCCGCCTCGCCGCCATCGGCGAGGGCACTGCGAAGGCTCTCGCCCTGGAGGGCCTTCCACCGGACACCACGGCGGAGGAACCCACGTCGGAAGGACTGGCCCGACTCCTGCGCTCCCTGATCCGCCCCGGCGAGCGGGTGGCCTTCGTCCGAAATGAACGGGCCTCGTCGCTTCCCGAGGAGGCCGTCCGGCAAGCGGGAGGCGTTCCTCTCGAGCTTGCCGCCTACCGCATGGTTCCCCGCCCTCTTCCGGGGGAGGAACTCTACCGGGAGCTGTGGCGCCAGGCACCGCTCCACGCGGTGGTCTTCGGCAGCGCCGCCCTCGCCGAGGCATGGTGGGACCGCTTCGGTGGTCTTCCTCCCGGTGCCGTTCCCGTCGCCTGGGGAGAAACGTGCGCGCGTCGCATCCGGGAGCTGCTGGAGACCCAGCGGGAAGGAGGACGTAACGTGGCGGTGCTCGAATCACCGGACCTCCCGGGGCTGGAGCGAGTGCTGCGCCGTCTGAACGCCCTTCTTTCGGACCTGCGCCTCGAACAGGCCGCGGAGGAGGCCTCCTCGTGAGCACCGCACGGGCAAAGGGACTCATGGTCTGCGGCACCACCAGCGACGCGGGGAAGAGCCTTCTGGTCACCGCTCTTTGCCGCCACTTCTTCCGAAAGGGCATACGGGTCGCGCCCTTCAAGGCCCAGAACATGGCCCTCAACGCCTACACCGCCCCGGGAGGAGGCGAAATGGGCGTCGCCCAGGCCCTCCAGGCCGAGGCCTGCGGCCTGGAGCCGGACGTGCGCTTCAATCCGGTGCTCCTCAAACCCCAGGGAGACAGCACGAGCCAGGTGGTGCTTTTGGGACGCCCCGCCGCCACGCTTTCCGCCCGGGACTATCACGGCAGGAACGGAAAAGGCTACGCGGCCACCGCCTGGGAGACCGCCCGCGGTGCCCTGGCGGCTCTCCGGGAGGAGTACGACCTGCTGCTCCTGGAGGGCGCGGGAAGCCCCGCGGAGATGAACATCTACGCCGCGGACTTCACGAACCTCCGGACCGCCCGGGAGGCGGAGGCGCCGGTCCTCCTCGTGGGGGACATCGAACGTGGGGGCGTGCTCGCCTCGCTGGTGGGCACCCTCGCGGTGCTCCCCGAGAAGGACGCCGCGCTGATCAAAGCCTTTGCGGTCAACAAGTTCCGGGGAGATCCGAGCCTCTTCGACGAGGGGTGCCGTTTTCTCGAAGCGCGCACGGGGCGCCCCGTTCTGGGAGTGCTTCCCTACGCGACCCATCTCCGCCTCCCCGCGGAGGATTCCCTGGGACTGCGCTCCTTCGGCGACGGCCCCCTGCGCATTGTGGTGATCAAGCTTCCCCGCATCGCCAACTTCACCGACTTCGACGCCCTGGAGCACGACGGCTGCCGGGTGGTCTTCGCCGACGCACCCGGGGATACGGACGGCGCGGACTGCATCGTTCTGCCGGGGACGAAAGCCACCATGGCGGACCTTCGCTGGCTTCGGCAGCGCGGCCTCGCCACGGCTCTCCGGGATGCCGCCGACCGGGGCATTCCCATCTGGGGCATCTGCGGGGGCTACCAGATGCTGGGAGAGCGCATCGACGACCCGGGGGGCGTGGAGGAATCGGGATCGGAAAGCATGGAGGGGCTCGGCCTGCTGCCGGTGCGCACCCTCTTCGAGGGAACCAAGATCGCCGCCCCCGCCCGGGCGGTGGTGAACGATTGGGCCCCGGGACCGTGGGAAGCCCTTCGGGACCGGGAGATCTCGGGCTACGAGATCCACATGGGACGCACGATCCCCGTTGCGGCGACGTCTTTCGGCGATGGCACGCCCCTGCTCACTCTCATCGCCCGGGGAGGCAGCGAGATCCTGGAGGCGGACGGCGCGGCTCGGCCTGAGGGCACGGTCTTCGGCTGCTATCTCCACGGTCTGGCGGACGACCCGCTCTTCCGGCGGGCCTTCGTCAACTGGCTGCGGCGGCGCAAGGGGCTCGCCCCTCTCGGCGGAACCGGAGAAACGGCGCCCTCGGGGCGGGAACTCCGGGACAGAAGTTACGACGCCTGGGCGGATTTCGTGGCAACCCATCTGGATATGACACGCCTGGAGGAGCTGATCGCCCGGGGGCTCTGAGCGCAGGAAAAGGACTCCCGAAATCGAAAGGAAACGCCGACGAGGAAGGGACGCCGCGCTGCGGCGGAAATCTATCGGGAGCCGGCTCCGTCCCTTTCCGTCGGATGCGCCCTCCGGCGACCGCAGGTCACAGCCGCGTCTTCGAGATCGGCGGCGCATTTTTCGGAGATCCCTTGACACTACGACGCCAAAAAGCGAAACGATCCGTCTTAAGGAGGAATCGGAAATGGAACGGAAACGGAAGACGAATGCGGAATGCTTCGCCGCCGCACGAGAGGTGCTGGTGGGAGGCGTGAACAGTCCCGTCCGGGCCTGGAGATCCGTGGGAGGAACACCGCGCTTCTTTCTGCGGGGAGCGGGAGCGATGCTGGAGGACGTGGAAGGCAACGTCTATACCGACTATGTGTGCAGCTGGGGCCCCCTGATCCTCGGCCACGCCCACCCGGAAGTAGTGGCGGCGGTGGTGCGGGCCGCCGCGGATTCGCCCTCCTTCGGTGCTCCCTCACCGCTGGAGATCGAGCTTGCCCTGAAGGTGCGGGCACGCTTTCCCTCCATGGAGCTGATCCGCTTCGTCAACTCCGGTACGGAAGCGACCATGACGGCCCTCCGGGTCGCCCGGGGGTTCACGGGACGGAAGCTCGCGGTGAAGTTCTCCGGCTGCTACCACGGCCACGCCGACGCCTTTCTCGTCGCCGCCGGAAGCGGCGCCCTCACCCTGGGCTGCCCGGACAGTCCGGGCATTCCCGAGGACGTGGCGTCCTGCACGATGGTCCTTCCCTACAACGACATCGACGCGGTGAAACGCTGCTTTGCCGAGCACGCAAAGGATATCGCCGCGGTCATCGTGGAACCCTGGGCGGGCAATATGGGCCTCGTGCCGCCCCGGGAGGGGTTCCTCGAATCCCTGCGGGAGATCACGGCCACGTCCGGAAGCCTGCTCATCTTCGACGAGGTGATCACGGGATTCCGCGTTCCCGAGGGGGGCGTACAGCAACGCCTCTCTCTCGTTCCCGACCTGACCTGCCTCGGCAAGATCATCGGCGGCGGGCTGCCCGTGGGAGCCTTCGGCGGACGCCGAGAGATCATGGAAAAACTCGCCCCGGTCGGCCCGGTCTACCAGGCGGGGACCCTCGCGGGCAATCCCCTCGCCATGGCGGCGGGCATCGCCACCCTCTCGGTGCTCGAACGCCCCGAGACGTACCGAGTGCTTGAAGCAAGGGCGTCCCGTTTTGCCGCAGGACTCGCGGACGCAGCGAAGGCGGCGCACTTCCCCCTTGTGGTGACGCGACTCGGCTCCGTGCTGGGCATGTTCTTCGCCTCCGCGGTTCCCGCCACCCTCGACGAGGTGAAGCGCACCCGGGGAGACCTGTACCCTGCGTTCTTCGCCGCCATGGTCGAGGAGGGGCACCTCTTCGCCCCCTCCGCCTTCGAGGCGCTCTTCGTCTCCACCGCCCACGACGAAGCGATCCTCGACGAGACCCTCGTCGCGGCGGAACGCATTTTCCGGGAACTCGCGAAGAAGATGTGACCAGCTTCGGTTTCAGTCGGATATTTCGCAGGGCTGATCGGGACTTTTCTTCGCCTCAGCAAGTGCAGAACGGAATCGCGGAGCGGTTCTTCAAGAGCCTGAAGAAAAAGCGAATCCGGGCGCATCGGCTTGAAACGCCGCCCGCGGAAGAATGACCGGGGTGGTCAAAATTCGGCTGTCCCTGGTGATCA
>LUZZ01000280.1 GCA_001603845.1 Syntrophobacterales bacterium Delta_01
CATCTGGACAAGGAGTTTCGCAAAGATGGCAAAGGAAAAGGGAGCCAGGGGACAGCCCGTCCAACCGGAAAGAATGGATAAAGACGCTCCGTATCCCACCATGTGCAAGGAAGGCAAGGGCGTGAGGAATTTTGCCTGCCCCCACTATGACGATTGTCTCGATAAGGCCGCCAAGGGAATGTGGAGCGGGTTCACCTGCAGAGAATGCGGCTCCTACGTTCAAAAAGAGGAAGAAAATCCCTGAGCTTCAAGGTGCCGCACCGTTTTGAGCCATACAAATAAAACAACCCGCCGAAGCGGGTTGTTTTATTTGTATGGCCGGTTTCCGGTCGGCGGCAGCCGTCCGAACCCGGCCCGGATCGCAATATCTTAAGCCTCGGGGCCCGCCGGTTCGGTTTCGGGCGCCGGCGCAGCGGCCTGAGGGGCCTGAGGCTTGGGGGCTTCCACCTTTTTTGCCGCTTTTTTCCCGGCCTTTTCGCGCCCGCCGCCTTCGGTCACCAGCTCGAGCAGGCACATCGGAGACGCATCGCCCCGCCTGAAACCCACCTTGACGATCCTGGTGTATCCGCCCGCACGGTTCTGGTACCGGGCTGCCAGATCATCGAAGACCTTGTGCACCACCTTCTTTTCGCGCACGAGCGAAAGCGCCTGCCTGCGGGCATTGAGGTCGCCCCGCTTGCCGAGCGTGATCATCCATTCGGCCCACCGGCGCATTTCCTTGGCTTTGGGGACCGTCGTATAAATGCGCTCGTGGTCGAGCAGAGAGGTCACCATATTGCGAAACATGGCCAGACGGTGGCTTGTCGTGCGGTTGAGCTTTCTTCCGGAAACTCCGTGGCGCATGGCTATTCCTGTTCCTTTCTTCGCTCTTCGATGTCTTCGCGGCTCGGGAAGTTCTCGATCTTCATCCCCAGCGACAGGCCCATTTCGCTGAGTATTTCCTTAATCTCGTTCAGAGACTTGCGGCCGAAATTCTTCGTCTTGAGCATTTCCTGTTCGGTCCTCTGGACCAGTTCGCCGATGTAGCGGATGTCCGCGTTTTTCAGGCAGTTGGCCGAGCGCACCGAAAGTTCGAGCTCGTCGACGCTTCGGAAGAGGTTTTCGTTGAAGGAGGGTTCCATGCGAACCTCTTCCTCCTGGGTCTCGGCTTCCTCTTCGAAGTTGATGAATATCGTGAGCTGGTCCTTGAGTATCTTGGCCGCGTAAGCCAGGGCGTCTTCCGGCTTGACGCTGCCGTCGGACCAGATTTCAAGCGTCAGCTTGTCGTAGTCGGTAATCTGGGCGACGCGCGCCTGGGTCACTGTGTAGCTCACCTTGCGAATGGGCGAAAATATGGCGTCGATGGGAATGGTCCCGATCGGCTGGTTTTCTTCGATGTTCTTGTCAGCCGGGACGTAACCCTTGCCCTGCTTGATGGTGAGCTCCATCCTGAGCTTGGCGTCGCGGGCCAGCGTGCAGATATGCTGATCGGGATTGAGCACATCGACCTGAGCGCCGCTCTGGATATCCCCCGCAGTAACCTGCCCCTCGCCGTCCTTTTCTATATACAGGCGTTTGGGAGCCCCGTCTCCGGCGACCTTGAAACGTACTTCCTTGAGGTTCAAGATCACGTCCGTAACGTCTTCCAGTACGCCCGGGATCGTCGAAAACTCGTGCAGCACGCCGTCGACTTTCACACTGGTGATGGCCGACCCCTGCAGCGAGGAGAGCAGCACCCTCCTCAATGCGTTTCCCAACGTTATGCCGAAACCCCTTTCCAGGGGCTCGCATTCGAATTTCCCGTAAGTATTCGGGTCGGTTGTTTCAATTTCCAAGCGCTTCGGCTTAATCAGTTCGCGCCAGTTTTTTTGCATGGTCTATCCTCGTCAGAATGTCAGGACAGGCGCCTATTCCGGAAAGTCAAGCGGGCCGTTGGGCGCAAAGCGCTCTCCAAGGGCCCTCGACGGCACAAATTCCCGCAGCGTTGCGCGTTTGAACTACTTGGAATAGAACTCCACCACCAGTTGTTCCTGTACCGGCAGGTTCATCTCTTCACGGGTCGGATATACCTTGAATATGCCCTCGTAGCGCGAAGTGTCGAGGTCTAACCATGCGGCGAGGCCCCTGCGAGGCAATGCACCCATCGCTTCGTTGATCACGGCAAGGTTCCGGCTGCCTTCGGCCACGGTCACCGTATCGCCGGGCCGGAGCAGGAAGGAGGGGATGTTCACCTTCTTGCCGTTGACGAGAAAATGGCTGTGCCTGACAAGTTGCCTGGCCTGGGAACGGGAATTTGCGAACCCGAGGCGGTAGATTGTGTTGTCGAGCCTGCGTTCGAGCAGGATCAGGAAGTTGGTTCCGGTAACGCCCTTTTGTCGGTCGGCCTCTTTGAAATAGCTTTCGAACTGCTTTTCCACCAGGCCGTACAATCTTTTTATCTTTTGCTTCTCACGGAGCTGCAGCCCGTAGTCGGACATCTTCCCGCGGTTTTGACCATGTTGTCCGGGCGGGTAGTTGCGGCGCTCGATGGCGCACTTGTCCGAATAGCAGCGGTCTCCTTTGATGTATAGCTTCATTGCCTCGCGGCGGCAAAGTCTGCATTGTGCATCAGTGTAGCGAGCCAAAATCGTCCTCCTGGATCATTGGATTGCACCCGGGCCCGGGGGCTTATACCCTGCGCCTCTTAGGAGGCCGGCAGCCATTGTGCGGAATAGGGGTGACGTCCTTGATAAAAGTTATGTTGAAACCCGCCGCCTGGAGGGCGCGCAACGCCGCCTCGCGCCCGGAACCCGGCCCCTTCACGTAAACCTCGATGTTCTGGACCCCGTGCTCCTGCGCTTTCTTGGCAGCCGTTTCGGCCGCGATCTGCGCGGCGAAGGGAGTGCTCTTGCGCGACCCCTTGAACCCCTGGCTTCCGGCGCTGGACCAGGAAATGGCGTTCCCGCTCAGGTCGGTGATGGTAATGATGGTGTTGTTGAAGGTCGAGCGGATGTGAGCGACGCCGTTCAGGATGTTCTTGCGCTCTTTTTTCTTGGTCCTGGCTGTCTTTTCTCTTGCCATGTGTCCTCCGTGCTATGCTTTCTTGCGCTTGCCCATAACGGAACGGCGCGGACCCTTTCGGGTGCGGGCATTGGTGTGGGTTCTCTGGCCGCGCACCGGCAGCCCCCTGCGGTGCCTCAGGCCCCTGTAGCAGCCCAGGTCCATGAGGCGCTTGATGCTCATCGAGACCTCGGATCGCAGATCGCCTTCCACCTTGAAATGGGAGTCGATGGTCTGCCGGATGGCGTTCACCTGCGCTTCGGTCAGATCATCACTCTTGGTGTCGCGGTCTATGCCCGACATCTCCAGGATCTTCTGAGAAGTGGACCTGCCGATGCCGTATATATAGGTGAGGGCGATCTCAATGCGCTTGTTCTTAGGTAGGTCGATGCCTGCGATGCGTGCCAATGTGTCCTCCCTTAACCCTGGCGCTGTTTGTGCCGGGGATTTTCACAAATTACGCGCACATTCCCGTGACGGCGAATGATCTTGCATTTTCTGCAGATGCGCTTTACCGATGCTCGCACTTTCATGTGGTGAGTTCCTTTCTCCGAACCCGAAAAACAGCAGAAATTGCCGGGACGCTACGCTTTAGACCGGTACGTGATGCGTCCGCGGGTCAGGTCATAGGGGGAAAGTTCCACCGTGACCTTGTCTCCGGGGAGGATACGTATGAAATGCATGCGCATCTTTCCCGATATATGCGCAAGAATGCGGTGGCCGTTTGGCAGCTCAACCCGGAACATGGCATTGGGAAGGGTTTCCACAACGGTTCCTTCCACCTCTATAGCGTCCTCTTTAGCCATGCCTGGTGCGACTCCTTCTCTTTGATGCGAACTTTCTATTATATCGGCGAAAATCACTATTGTAAAGCGGTTTCACTCCGAGTCAGAATTTCCGGTCCGTTTTCCGTGACGACAATCGTGTGCTCGAAATGCGCCGACAGCTTCCGGTCCAGCGTTACCGCCGTCCACTGGTCCTCCAGTATCTCCACCTCGGGAGCCCCGGAGTTGATCATGGGCTCGATGGCAAGCACCATCCCCGGTTTGAGCCTCACTCCCTTGCCCGGAGGACCGTAGTTGGGAATCTGCGGGCTCTCGTGCAAGTGCTGGCCGATCCCGTGTCCCACGAATTCCCGTACCACCGAAAAGCCGCGCTCCTCCACGAATTCCTGGATGGCATGGGAAATGTCCGAGAGGCGGTTGCCTGCAACCGCCTGGGAGATCCCGCGGTAAAGGGATTCCTCGGTCACCGTGCACAACCTGGTCGCCTCGTCGGATATGTGGCCCACGGGCACCGTGATTGCGGAGTCGCCGTAATAGTTGTCCACCACCACCCCGAAATCGAGGCTCACGATATCGCCTTCCTTGAGCCTGCGATGTTTCGAGGGCATACCGTGGACCACTTCTTCGTTTACCGAGGTGCACAGGGCGAACGGATAGCCGTGGTAGCCCCTGAAAGCCGGTTTTGCGTCTTCTTTTTTAGCCAGTTCCTCGCTGAACGCGTTCAGGTCCCACGTAGTGACGCCGGGGTGGACCCGCCGCGAGAGCTTCTGAAGGATTCCGGCCACTATCCGGCAGGAGTTCCGGATTTTTTCAATTTCAGCATGCGACCTCAGAATAATCAAAAATAGTGCCTTCTCTTAGCCAAGCACCGCCTTGATGCGAGTCAAAATGTCGTCCATTTTGCCGACGCCGTCGATGTGGCGAAGTTTGCCCTGGTCTTCATAATAGTCGATCAGGGGCTTTGTCTGTGCTTCATAAGTATCCAGGCGCGATTTCACCGTGGTCTCGTTGTCGTCGGACCTCTGGTAAAGCTCGCCGCCGCACTTATCGCATTTGCCCTCTGCTTTCGGAGGGTCGAATATCACGTGGAAACCGGCCCCGCACTGGCGGCAGGTACGCCGTCCGGTCAGACGGCCCATGAGTTCGGAATTGGGGACCTCCACGCTCACCACGTGGTCGATCTTCTGACTCAAATCGCCGAGAATGCCGTCCAGGGCCTGCGCCTGGGCTACCGTGCGCGGAAAACCGTCCAGCATGTAACCGTTCTTTGCATCCGATTTCTGGATGCGCTCTTTTACCAAGCCGATGACCACCGAATCAGGGACCAGAGCTCCCTGGTCCATATATTTTTTCGCTTCGAGCCCCAGGGGGGTGCCTTCCTTCAGGGCCTCGCGGAGCATATCGCCCGTGGAAACCTGCGGAATGTGGTACTGGTCGATGAGACGCTTTGCCTGAGTTCCTTTGCCCGCTCCCGGGGGTCCAAGCAGAATGATGTTCATCGTTTCCCTCCCATTGCTGGAAATGCGTGACCTTTATGTTTCGGACTACAACCCGCTCGCTCAATCCGTCCTGTCTTGGGGGGTGGAGGATTAGCGGCGGCCCTTGACACGGCTCCTCTTCAGGAATCCCTCATAATGGCGAGACAACATGTGTGCCTCGATCTGAGACAGGGTGTCCATGGCGACGCCGATAACAATCAGAAGAGCAGTGCCGCCGAAGTAAAACGGAACGGCGAATTTCTGGATGAGCAGGGTAGGGAGAACGCAAACCGCAGAGACATAGATCGCGCCGCCGAGCGTGATGCGGCTCAGCACCTTGTCGATGTATTCGGCCGTCGGGCGCCCGGGCCGTATGCCGGGGATGAACCCGCCGTATTTTTTCATGTTGTCCGATACGTCCACCGGGTTGAAAACGATCGCCGTATAAAAGTAACAGAAAAAGATAATGAACCCGACGTACAGGACGGAGTAGGCCCAGTGTCCCGGTCCCAGCGCCTGCGCCACGGACTGCACCCACGGGATGTGGATGAAGTTGGCCACCGTGGCCGGAAACATGATGATCGAGGACGCGAAGATGGGCGGAATAACGCCGGAAGTATTGATCTTGAGAGGAATATGAGTGTTCTGGCCGCCGTAGACGCGCCTTCCGACCACCCGCTTGGCGTACTGGACCGGGATGCGCCTCTGGCCCCTCTCCATGAATATGATGAACGCCACCACCCCGAGCATCATGATTGCCAGGGCTACCAGGAGAAAGATGCTCATTTCACCCGTCTGCACCAGTCGCGATGTGCTGATGATGGCGTTGGGAATTCCCGCCACGATACCGGCAAAAATGATGAGCGAGATCCCGTTTCCGATCCCGCGCTCGGTGATCTGTTCGCCGAGCCACATGATGAAGGCCGTGCCGGCCGTAAGGGTGATGACCGTCACCAGCCGGAATCCCCAGCCGGGGGAGAGAACGATGTGCATGTCGCCGGGCGCCAACATGCCCTCCAGCCCCACGGCGATGCCGAAACCCTGGATGATGCTCAAAACTACCGTGCCGTAGCGCGTGTACTGCGTGATCTTGCGCCGGCCGGCTTCGCCTTCCTTGCTCAACCGCTCGAGGGTGGGAATCACGACGGTGAGAAGCTGAAGGATGATCGAGGCGCTGATGTAGGGCATAATTCCCAGGGCAAAGACGGAAAGCTGCCGGAGAGCGCCGCCGGAAAACATGTCGAACAGTCCGAGAAGGGTCCCCTGGGCAGCCCTGAAGTAAGCCATCAGGGCGTCGGTGTTTATTCCCGGGGTCGGGATGTGCGCACCGATGCGGTAGACTGCGAGCAGAAGCAGGGTGACCCCGATCCGGCGCTTGAGTTCGGGGATTTTCCCTATGGTGGCAAATCCTCCAAGCACGCTTTATTTCCCTTCCTTGATCGGAATTATTTCCACTTTACCACCGGCCGCTTCGATCTTCTGCACTGCCGAGGCGCTTGCCTTGTGCACGCGGACGGTGAGGGGACGGTCGATCTCACCGTTGGCCAGAAGCTTCACCCCGTAGGGGACCTTCTTGACCAGGCCTACACTCTGGAAATCGAGCGGCCCGATTTCGCTTCCGGAAGAAAAGCGCTCCAGGTCCGCAACGTTGACCACCGTGAATTCTTTCCGGAAAATATTGGTGAATCCGCGCTTGGGAATCCTGCGCTGGAGGGGCATCTGGCCGCCCTCGAACCAGGGGGGCGTGCCGCCGCCGGAGCGGGACTTCTGGCCCTTGGTTCCCTTGCCGGCGGTCATTCCCTGCCCGGAACCGGAACCTCTTCCCAACCTTTTCGTATTCTTTTTAGCCCCGCGGGGCGGAGCGAGTTCTCCGAGTTTCATCCAGACGACCCCCGTCTTTCTATTTTTCTTTGATCTCGACGAGATGAATCACTTTCTTGAGAGCACCGAGCACCTGCGGCGAGCTGTAGAGGTCAACCGGCCTGTGCATCCTGGTGAGCCCGAGCGCCTGCAAGACTTTCCTGTGTTTTTCGGGGCGCCCGATCGGACTACGAACGAGCCTGACTTCAATCGGCTTTACCATTTGATCACCCTGATTCCTGCCCACCGCGCAGACGCCGAATAGCGCACAGAGTAGAAGTCCGGAAAAACCGGCTCTTCGCCGTTATGGGCCTCATTTTGTCCAAATCGCCCTCTGCGGCACCTGCGCCTTTGCGGCAAATTATTCTTCCATTATGTTTCTTCCCCGGACCTTGGATACCTGCTCGGCGCTGCGCAGCTTCCTGAGGCCTTCCAGGGTGGCTTTCACCACGTTATGGGGATTTCTCGACCCGATGCACTTGGTCAGAATATTGTTGATGCCCGCTGCTTCCATGATGGCCCGAACGGCGCCGCCGGCGATCACGCCGGTACCGGGCGAGGCGGGCTTCAAGACGACGGAAGATGCCCCGAACTGCCCCAGCACCTCGTGCGGTATCGTGGTGTTGATGATGGGCACGTCCACCATGGCGCGCTTGGCGGATTCCATCCCCTTGCGAATGGCTTCGGGAACTTCGTTCGCCTTGCCCAGGCTGGAGCCCACCCGGCCGTTGCCGTCGCCCACCACCACGATGGCGCTGAACGAAAAACGCCGGCCGCCCTTAACCACCTTGGCTACGCGGCTTATATGGACCACCTTGTCGATTAACTGCAGCTGGCTTGATTCCACCGCTATCAATTTGACCGCCTCCGATCTGTCAGGAATTAAAAATCAAGCCCCTTCTCGCGGGCGGCGTCGGCCAGAGCCTGGATGCGCCCGTGATAAATGAAGCCGTTCCGGTCGAAAACAACCTTGGCGATGCCCTTGTCGATGGCCAGGCGGGCCACCAGTTCGCCCACGCGCTTGGCGGCGGCCAGCTTGCCCTTGATCGCTTCCATCGCCTTGTATTCCGGTGAAAGCGTCGAGGCCGAAACGAGGGTCGTGCCGCTCTCATCGTTTATTATCTGAGCATAAATATGCTTATCGCTTCGAAACACCGTCAGCCTGGGGCGCAGTTCGGATCCCTCGACCTTTTTCCTTATGCGCTTCTTTCGCTTGAGACGGGCAACAT
>LUZZ01000281.1 GCA_001603845.1 Syntrophobacterales bacterium Delta_01
CTCCCCAACCCCTCCCATCGCAGGGAGGGGATTTTCGTTCATTGCGCTATCGGCGAACCTTGATATCCTTTTGGGCAACAGCCCCGAAACATTTCCCCCGCTCTTTTTTATTGGTTCAGTCTTGAAAGCAAAACAGCATGAAACGCAACGCCTAACACTTGATGACCCTGCACTGCGGCCCCTTGTCGATGATGGCCTGGATCTCCGCCGGATAGTTCTTCTTATCGGGCATGAAGATCAGTTCCGGGTCCACGAATTCACGCAGCACGAAAAGCTCCTTGTAGGTGGGAGCGGGCGTTTCCCCCGAAACCCTTTCCACGTTCAGGTCGAATCCGCAGTTTTCCTTGATCTGTTTGACCGATACGCCGGGATGGTTGGTGGACAGGTAGATGATGCCGTCTTCGTCGAACCTGTAGACTCCCATGTTGGTCACCACCGCGTCCGGCCCGCAGTTGGCGAAGGGCGTTCCCTTCCACACCTCTTTTTTGGGCTTCCATTCGCGCGTCTTGTGGTCCCAGCACCACCAGCCGGGGGTGGTGGTGTAGTCGTTTCTTTCCAAAAAACGCCTCTTTTCCTGGAGGATGATGAACGCGGTGCGGCCTGCCATGGTGCCGATGTCCGAGTTCCCGCCCGACCCCGTGAACCGGTGCGACGGATGAAAATAGTCGCCGATGGAGGTGACGTTGACCCCGCCGTACTTGTCGATGGCCGCCCCGCCCAGGAACCCCAGGGTGACGTAGCCCTGCTGGAGGTAGTACCCGAACGTATCCACCAGGCCGCCCAGGGTAGCGCTCATGTTGGCGGCCCTCTGGTCGCACACCGACATGGGAACGTGCATCGTCTTGCCGTCGCAGATCCCCGATTCGTAGATCAGGAGGGCGTGGGGGGCGTTGAGCATATTAGCGGTCATGATTCCTACCATGGGCAGCCCGGTGCCCGCAAACACGATATCGTCGTCCCGAACTTCGTGCGCCACGGCGATGGCCATCAGTTCGGCCAGCAGGAAATCCCCGTTCTTGGCGGGTTCGTCGGGCATCAGGTCGATAAGTTCCATCAATTCTTCCATACTCTTGCTCATATCGGGTCCCCCTTTCCTAGAATCCGCTGCGTGAGACGGACAGCGGCATTTTCATCCTGGGTGCGGATTTTTGTCCTCGCTTCATCCTGGTGCTGTAGCCCGTAACGCTGTCCGCCTTGAGGTCCATCAGCCTCTTGGCGCCGAGTTTGGCGATGAAGTCTTCCCAGGACTTGGGGCCGAAAACCCATTCATCGAGCCACTTCTTGAGGTCGTCTTCGTTCCTGGACGCCGTGTCCATGCTCCGCATGAAGGGAGCGTCGTAATCGTAGTAGAAGGGCACCGAACTGGGGTAGGCGCCCCACGGCTGTTCCACGATGCAGTCCACGACGAAAAACGGGATCTGGTTGGCTTCGGGAGTCTTTCGCATTTCGGCCTCGGGTACCAGTTCCTCGCACACGATGACCACTTTGTCCGCCGCGAAGGCGATCTCCTTGTCGATGACGCCCACTCCGCGCCACCGCGCCGTGCCCCGGTCGCCGGCCTGGGAGACGTGGATGATCGCCAGGTCGGGCCTGGCGGCCGGCAGCAGCACCACGTCGCCGTCCCCGAAGAACGGATCTTCCATTTGGATGAATTTATGGTTCGCAATTTTGGGATTTTTGCCGTCGCGGAGGCCCGCGCGGCCCAGTGAATCGTACTCCGGGTTATACAGGTCGGAACCCAGCGGGGCCTGATAGGGGATGAAAGGAATGCCGATGGCTCCCGCCAGGTACCGCATGGCCATGGCGCCGTGCGCGTAGTCTTCCAGCATGACCTCGCCGGCCTTGTAGCGCCTGTCGAGGTTTATGTCCAGCTTGCCGGCCATTTCGCCCCAGCCCATCCAGTCCGTCTCGAAAATTTTCATGGCGCCGACGGCGTTGAACAGCCACGTGCAGCAACTGCCGTGCCTGTCCAGGACATGGATGTTTTTGAAACCCTGCCGGACACTTTCCCACGCAAAAGCCACGGGGTTCCTGTTAAACCCGGTGAAGCCGCTGAAAGCGCAAATGATATCATCGCGCATGTATTTTTTTACGGCTTCTTCCAGAGACAAAATCTCGCTCTGCTTTCGGTTTCTGATTGCACGCATTAATTAGGTTCTCCTTGATGATGGACTGCCCGAGGGAGTCCGCAGACAGTCAAGATGGAATGAAAAAAAACGGCTCAGTGGCTGCGTTTCTAACGGTATACCTCCTTCCTGAACGACGAGGTCAACTTCAAAACGGCTGGTGATAGTGGATTCTGCCAACTGAAAACCAACCCGAGGAACGAGCGCATCACAGAGAGAAATTCGCGTGCAGGGGGATGCCGCAGGATCGTGGGATTCGTTCCATATCGAAAAACACATTGTTCGGATAACGCTGGCGATTATACCAGATATTGCACTGACATACAAAAGTTACGAGACCCTTCCGGGTCTCCGACGCAAAAACAGTGGAAAGCCGCCGGAAGGGCTTTTATTCGGAGGGACCGGCAGCGGAAATTTCCGGTTTTGCGAGTTTGTACCTGATTCGAAGCACACCGTCGTCAAAACTTGCCGAAACCACCCGAAACCACCCGATTTCTGCCGTGGATTTCACATGCGGGCCGATGCACGGGCAGGCGTCGTAGTCGCCGATCTTCACGATCCGAAGGGTCTCGCCGGCTTCTTCGGGCAGCCGCCCCAGGTTGAACCGTTTCCCGGCCTCGGCGCGGGGCATGAATTCCTCCGTTACCGGCATATCGGCCCGGATGACCTCGTTTACCCGGTCCTCCAGTTCCCTGATCTCCGCCTCTTCGAGGCCACGCTCGAAACGGTAGTCGAGCTTCGATTTTTTCTTCTCGATATGGGCGCTGAAACACCGGCCGCAATCGAACATGCGCACCATCGTCTGGTTGGCGATATGCTCCGCCGAGTGCATCCTGGGGTCGAACTGTTTTTCATTCTGTTCGGGCATGACGAAAAATTCCTCGAAAGCCGCGGGCCGTTGCGGGCGCCGCGAAAAACGTTGCCGCCGCCGGTCGCCGGAAAGGCCGGGGGCGGTGATTTTTACACAATTGGCCATGATGCCTCGCCTCACCCACGAAGCATGAAAATTCTATTTTCGAGGTAGACTTCTTTCATGTACTTCCTGCCGCCGCCGTTTTCAAGGGAAGAGCGGGTTCGTTTTCCTCAAGTGCTTATTTTTATAGACGGCGCCGCAAGCGGTTGCTCGGCGAAAATCGTCATCCCCGCAACGCTTTCGGGCGAAAATCCGGCGTCTTTGCCGGTTGCACCATCTTTCTTTGCGCCATCCGGGAGGAGGCAGCGTCATGAAGGGACTGTCCAGCCGTTCAGGAAGAACACCCTGTCCCCATGCGGGCATGGTGTTCCCGCACGAATCGGAAATATGCGATAATGGAAAGTGCATGATATGCGAAAACGGTGTATTTAAGGACCACCGCCACCGCGATGCCCCGCAATACGGGCTTTTCGTTTCCGTGGCGGAGACTTGAGGCCCGGCCGATACGCGTCGCTTCCACACCTCAAACGGCAATGTTGTTGACTTTAGGTTCCTCCCCCCTTGATGGGGGAGGCAAGGTGGGGGCGAAAAGCTGAGTGATATCAACCCCATCCCCCTGCCTCTCCCACCAAGGGAGGGGAGTTCATGGAACGTTGCCTCTAAAGTCAACAGCATTGACCTCAAACGGAGGAGGTATCCGGCATGAACAGAACCATGGTGTTGATCGGCGTGGTGATCGTCCTCATCGGCCTCCTGTGGCCGTGGCTGGCGAAGCTGCACCTCGGCCACCTCCCGGGCGACATCGTGATCAACCGCCCCAGCTTCAAGCTCTATATTCCAATCACGTCCATGGTCCTGATCAGCGTCGTGGTGTCCATCATCCTGGGGCTTTTCCGGAAGTAGGACG
>LUZZ01000282.1 GCA_001603845.1 Syntrophobacterales bacterium Delta_01
CATCAGACTACAGAGGAGAAGAAGTTATGTATGCGGGGACCTTCCCTATCATAACCGCAGAGGAAGCGGCTGCGCACGTTAACGACGGGGCCATGGTGGCACTCAGCGGGTTTGCCAATGCGGGCACGGCCAAGGCGGTCCCGAGGGCCATCGCCAGGCGCGCGCGTGAAATCCATGCCACCGGCAATCCCTTTCGGATTCGACTGATCACCGGTTCTTCCAGCGGGAACAACATCGACGAGGACCTGGCCAAGGCGGATGCACTTTCGTGGCGCGCCCCGTACCAGAGCGCTCAGACGCTGAGGGGCCAGATCAACGATCAGAAGGTCCAGTACATCGACATGCACCTGTCCCACGCGCCGCAGACCCTGCTGGCGGGTTTTTTCGGGAAACTCGACTTCGCCATCATCGAAGCCACGGAGGTCACCAGGGACGGAAGGGTTTATCTTACCAGCTCGATCGGCGCTTCGCCCACCTACCTGCAGTATGCCGACCGGATTTTCATCGAGATCAACAAATACCATTCCAGGCGCCTGCCCGAGATGGCCGACATCATGGTATTGCCGCCCCCTCCGCGGCTCAACCCGCTTCCCATCCACGACCCGCTGGCCAAGATCGGCTATCCCTATGCCATGGTGGACCCCAAAAAGATCGTGGGGGTCATCGAGACCAACGAACCCGACCAGATCCCGCGCTTCACCCCGCCGGACTGGAAGAGCAAGCAGATCGCGGACCACGTGGTGCGGTTTCTGTTCGGGGAAATGATATCCGGACGGATCCCCAAGGAATTCCTGCCGCTCCAGGCCGGAGTGGGCAACCTGGCCAACAGCGTCATGGCGGCCATGGGAGCCAACGACTACATTCCTCCGTTCACGATGTACTCGGTCACCTTCCATGATTCGCTGGTGGAACTGATGGAACAGGGCAAGCTGGTGGGGGCCAGCGCGACCAGCCTCACCCTCAGCCCGGAGACCCTCAAGCACGTGTGCGCCAACATGGACTTTTTCGCGCCCCGCATCGTGCTGCGTCCCCAGGAAGTCTCCAACGACGCCGGGGTGGTGCGCCGCCTGGGGGTGATCGCCATGAACGCGGCCGTCGAGATGGACGTCTACGGAAACGTGAATTCATCGCACCTCTACGGCACCGACATCGTAAACGGCATCGGGGGCAGCGGCGAGTTTACCCGCAACAGTTACCTTTCGATCATCATGTGCCCGTCCACCATCCTGGATGGCAAGATTTCGACCATCGTCCCCATGACCCCTCACATCGACAGCAACGAGCATTCGGTGCAGGTCGTAGTCACCGAACAGGGGCTGGCGGACCTTCGCGGGCTCGGGCCGATGCGGCGTGCCAAGAAGATAATCGAGAACTGCGCCCATCCCGCCTACCGGGACTACCTGTGCAACTACCTCAAGGAATCCAGGGTAGGCCACATCAAGCACGACCTCAGGAGAGCTTTCGAACTGCACCGCAACTTCATCGAGCACGGCGCCATGCTGCCGGACCTGAACCTGGCAGAAATAGACGACAGGTTCTAGGCGAATGGCGGACGACAGGAGACATAAAACGGACGCCGTAAAAAAGACCGCACAAGACGGAAGGCGGAAAGCGGATGGCGGGAAGCGAAATTTGACGAAGTCTCGAGAGTCGATACGGAGAAAGGGTATGTCCATAGTAAAGCAGTATCCAAAGATCAGCCCCGAAGAGGCTGTTTCTCACATTTTTCACGGCGCGACGGTGGCCTTCAGCGGCTTCACGAACGCGGGAGCGGCAAAGTTAATCCCCAAGGCGATTGCGGAACAGGCCCACAGGTTGCACGAAAAGTCCAAACCTTATAAGATACGCGTACTTACCGGTGCTTCCAGTGGAGCGAGCATCGATGAGCCGCTGGCCATGGAAAGCGCGATTTCCTACAGGTCCCCTTACCAGAGCGGCCCCAAGCTGCGTTCCCAGATCAACAGCCAGGAAGTCGAGTACGTCGATATGCACCTGTCCCACATGTCGCAGACGGTGATGGGCGGGTTCCAGGGAAAGATCGATTTCGCCGTGATCGAAGCCACGGAAATCAGCCCCGACGGCAGGGTTTACCTGACGTCCTCAATCGGCGCCTCCCCTGCATATCTGAAGTACGCCGACCGCGTTATCATCGAGGTGAACCACCATCATTCCAAACGGCTGCGGGAGATGGCCGACATCCTGGTGATGCCGCCGCCGCCGCACCGGTTTCCGGTTCCCTTCCACCATCCCCTCACCAAGATCGGGTGCCCGTACGCCGTGGTGGATCCCGCAAAGGTGATCGGGATCGTCGAAAACGACGCTCCCGACCAGGTCCCCAAGTTTACGCCCGGCGACGAGCGGAGTGAAAAGATCGCCGAACACGTGGTGCGGTTTCTGCTCGATGAAATGCTCGCGGGCAGGATCCCCAAGGAGTTCCTGCCGCTCCAGGCCGGAGTGGGCAACGTGGCCAACAGCGTCATGGCCGCCCTCGCCCGGAACCCCTACATTCCGCCCTTTCAGATGTTTACGGAGGTGTTCCAGAACTCCCTGCTGACCCTCATGGAAGAGGGCAGGCTCACCGGGGCCAGCACCACCAGCCTGACGCTGACCCCGGACATGCTGGATCGCATGTACAACAACATGGACTTTTTCGCCCCGAAGATCGTCCTGCGCCCGCAGGAACTCTCCAACCACCCGGGAGTGATCCGGAGACTGGGAGTCATTTCCATCAATACGGCGCTCGAATTCGACATCTACGGAAACGTCAATTCGTCCCACGTCTTCGGGACCGATATCATGAACGGGATCGGCGGAAGCGGCGAATTCACGCGAAACGCCTACATTTCGATATTCATGGCGCCGTCCATCGCCAAGGGCGGCAAGATTTCAGCGGTGGTCCCCATGTGCCCCCACATCGACAACAACGAGCACTCGGTGCAGATCGTGGTGACCGACCAGGGCCTCGCCGACCTTCGCGGGCTGGGACCGAAGCAGCGGGCGGAAAAGATCATCGAAACCTGCGCGCACCCCGCCTACAGGGAATACCTGTGGAAGTACCTCGAAAGCTCGCGCACGGGCCACATCCGCCACAACCTGGAAAAGAGCTTCGAGCTGCACGTGAACCTCATGGAAAACGGCATGATGCTGCCCGATCTCGACCTGGAAAAGGTGGCGGCGGCATAGCGAACCGGCCGGCCGCGCTCTCCGCCGGTTCCCGGACTTCCGGGCCGGCGCCCGGAGGCCGGTTTTATATTCATTAGAGGAAGCGAGGGAAATTTTCGGGGCTGTTGCCCAAATGAGTATTGAGGTTCGCCGGTAGCGGAACAAACGAAAATCCCCCTCCCTGCGACGGGAGGGGGAGATGTCCGTACTTTTGGCGGCCTTCTGCTGAAATTTCGGTTTTGGGCAACAGCCCCTTTCCCCCGCCCCCTTCCGGGAGCGGTGTTTCCCGCGGGAACGCGCATCACTTTCCCATCGTGTCCCCCTTGTTGTAGCTTCCCAGGAACTTGAAAAACTCGGTCCTGGCCACCAGTTCCTCCAGGATGTGCCGCAGGCCGTCCTCGGATGTCTCCGATTCGAAATCCACGTAGAACAGGTATTCCCAGGGGCGGCTGTGGATGGGCCGCGACTCCAGCTTGACGATGTTGATGTTGTTGTCGGCAAAAATCCGGAGGGTTTCGAACAGCGCCCCCGGCTTGTCGCTTACCGAGTAAATGAGCGACGACTTGTTTTTGGGGCCGGGCAGGAAGTCGTTTGCGGAAATCACCAGGAACCGGGTGAAATTCCGGGGATTGGTCTCGATGCCCTCTTTGAGCACCGCCATGTTGTAGACCTGCCCGGCTTCCTCGCCGGCGATGGCGGCCTCCCTGGGGTCCCCGCCCTCTTTTACCCGCCGCACGGCGGTGGCCGTGTCCTCGCACGGGATGAGTTTCCAGCCCGGATTTTTGTCGAGATACTCCCGGCATTGCCTGAACACCTGCGGGTGGGAGTAGATCCGCTCCAGTTCCTCGACCGGCGCACCTTCCCGGCCC
>LUZZ01000283.1 GCA_001603845.1 Syntrophobacterales bacterium Delta_01
GTCCATGATGTAGCCGTCGTCCGGGGAGGATTCCAGCGCCCGGATGATCATCTCTTTCGCGCGGGGCAGGTTGGAGCCTTTTTCGGCATAGCTGTACCCGATGTAGTTGAGCGCATTGGCGTTGCGCGGATCGGTTTCCAGGATCTTGTTCATCGTGTNNGTCGTGAGCGATTCGTCGTAGCGCTTCGCCTCTTCGTAAATCACGGCCAGGTACAGGTAGAGGTCGCCCGAATCAGGCTGCACGGTCAGGGCTTCCTTGATCACCTTGATGCCGTTGTCATAGTCTTTCTGCTTGGCGAAAATCAGGGCCAGCCGCGACTGAGCGGGTACCCAGAGGGGGCTGGTGCGCGGGATCAGGCGGAAATTTCTGATCGCCTGGTCTTCGTCCTGTTTTTCTTCGTAGGTGGAGGCCAGGTAGTAGAGCGCCTGGTCGTAGTGGGGTTCTTCCTTGAGCAGAAAAGTGAAGTCCCGGATGGCGTCGTCGTAGTTTTTCTGCTGAAAATGAATGATGCCGATTTTAAGCCTGGTCTCGGCGTCCTTTTGGTTGGTCTTGAGGAGCCGGTCGAACTGGCGGATGGCGTCGCCGTGCCTGTTCTCGCGCATGTACAGGTTGCCCAGCCTGGTGCGCGCGGTCACGTTGTCCGGATTGGCGGCCAGGAGCTTCAGGTAGGTCTTTTCGGCCTCCTTCTGCCGGTCGGTGACTTCCAGGATGTACGCCAGGTCGAGCATCCCGTTTTCAAAGCCGGGTTCGCTGGCGAGCAGTTCGCGGTACAGCCGTTCCGCCTGGTCGTAATACTTCATGTCCAGAAATATGCGGGCCTTGTAGTAAAGCGAAAGCGGGCTGTCCGGGACCACCCGCTTGAGCTGGTCGAACACGCGCACGGCTTCGTCGAAGCGCTTTTCCTGCGCGTAGAGCGCCCCCAGGAGCAGATAGGCGTCTTCGTCTTCCGGCTGGAGAGAGATGACGTGCCGGTAGGCGCCTATTGCCTTGGCGGCCTGGCCCATTCCGGCGTATAACTGGCCCAGCAGCATGTAGCCCGGAGCGTAGTTCGGGTCGTACTGGATGATTTTTTCAGCCAGTTTTGTCGCTGTTTCAATTTTGCCCTCCCTCAGGTATAAAGCTGCAAGCTCGGTCAGCAGCTTCGGCGAGCGGGGGTCGATTTTAAGGGCCGACTCGTAAGCGGTGATGGCTTCGTGGTACTGCTTGTCCGCCAGGTATTGCTGTGCTGCGAGATAGTCGTAATAAGCCTGTGCGCGAATATCGGGCGCGGGCGGCTGCTTTTCCGCCCGGTTTACCAGGGGCCGCGTATAGGATTGGGCACAGCCGTAGATTATAATGACCGTTAAAAGAAGGAAATGCCTGTAGTTCATCTGAAAACTGCATCCTTTTCTGAGCAGCGTAACGAAATGGACCGGTCTCGGATGAGCTCCGATCGGTCCATGTATAACATATCAGAACTAACACAAATTCGGTTTTTTCGTCAATGATCATCGGCCGGTTGTTGACCCGTTCCCCGCGGCTTTGCGGGAGCCCGAAAACCGCCGGCCGGAAAAGAAAAGGATTCCAATGTCGGACAGCGAGCACCCGAAACTGCGGGGCGGCCTGGAAGCTCTTCCCATCGACTATTCCGGGAAGAAAATGGTCCTCCTGCGGGACCGCAACGGCTACAGCGGGGAACAACTGGTTTTCGCTCCCCAGGTCCTGCCCATACTGGTATGGATGGACGGTTCCAACTCTCTGCGCGACATCCAGGCCAATTACATGAGGCGAACGGGCCAGATGGTCTACACCGAACAGTTGTCGGACCTGCTCGGCCTGCTGGACGACCACCTTTTCCTGGACAACGCCAGGTACCGGGAGTTTGAAGCCGCAAAGATCGCCGCATTTCACGAAGACCCGGTGAGGCGAACGTTTCACGCCGGGCGAAGCTATCCCGACTCGCCGGTGGAACTCAGGGCGAAGCTGGATTCCTTTTTCAGGCCGGAAAACGGAGGCCCCGGATTTCCGGCCATTTCCGCCGCTCCGGAAAGGAAAATGGTGGGCCTGGTGGCCCCCCACATCGACCTCAATGCCGGCGGTGGGTGTTTTGCCCACGCCTACAAGGCGGCGGCCGAAGCGGAATGCCCGCAAACCTGGACCGTGCTCGGAACGGGGCACGACCTGGTACAAAACTGTTTTGCCCTGACCTGCAAGGATTTTCAAACGCCCCTGGGCCTGGTGCGATGCGACGCGGAGGCGTGCGCCGAACTGTCCGGGGCGGTCGATCGCGACATTCATGCCAGTGAGTATAATCACCACAGCGAGCATACGATAGAGTTCCAGGCGGTATTCCTGGCCCACATGCAGCCGCAGGCGCGAATCGTCCCCATCCTTTGCTCCTTCGGAAGCGAGGAGTGGGGCGAGTGCCGGGACTTCGTGGATTCCGTGGCGCGGGAATTGAGGAAACTGGCATTCGAAAGCGGCCGTTCGATGGGAGTGATCGCCAGCGTGGACCTTGCCCACGTCGGCCCGCGCTACGGGGACCCGCAGCGGCCCGTCCAGTCGCTTCTGCCATATCACATGGAGCAGGACGCCGCGATTTTGGAGATGCTCGAACAGTGCCGGGCCGACGATTTCATCCACTGCCTGAACCGGGATGCCAACAGCAGGAAGGTGTGCGGCATGGCGCCCCTCTACGTGCTGGCCAAAGTGCTGGAGGGAAGGGCGGAAGGCGCCACCCTGAACCACAGCCATGCCGTGGTGGATGCCGGCGATTCGTTCGTCACCTTTGCCAGCATGGCTTTCTACGAGAAAGGCGAGGGCCGGTAGAACGGCGGAAAATTCCGGCAAGCGGAGGAAACATTTCCCTCGCTCTTTTCACCAGTCCGGTCTTGAAAGTGAATAGTATTGTCCATATTTGTGAGGAAACGCTAAGAATATCCAATGGAAAACGCACCCTCCCGCCCCACTGCGGCGGTTGAAACACTTGGCTGCAAGGTCAACCAGTACGAAACCTCTTATCTCATGGAAATGCTCGATCAGGCCGGCTACGTGATCGTGCCGTTCCGCGCAAGGGCGGACGTTTACGTGGTGCACGGCTGTGCCGTCACCGCCAAAGCGGGTTTCCAGACGAGGCAGTTGCTCCGGAGGGCTCATCGCGCCAATCCGGACGCCCTGGTGGTCGCCGCGGGCTGCTATGCACAACTGGACGCGGACCGCATCGCGCGCGAACGGCTTGCCACGCACATCCTGGGAAACCCGGCAAAATTCGACCTGGCCTCCTGGCTGAGGCTGCCCGGGACCTTCGACGCCCCCTGCCGCGCCACGGAAAGCGCCGGGCGCGCCTGTACGGAATTCGAAATCCTGCCCGTTTCGCGCATGCACACCGGCCGCACCCGCGCCATGCTCAAGATCCAGGACGGCTGCAATTCCTTTTGCTCCTATTGCGTCGTCCCGTACGTGCGGGGAAGAAGCCGGAGCCTTCCGCGCCGGCTGGTGCTGGAGCAGATGGACCGGCTCGTTGCCGCGGGCTACGGGGAAATTGTGCTCACCGGCATCCACCTCGGGCAGTGGGGAAAAGACCTCTCGCCCGCCGACAGCCTGCACGGCCTGCTGGAAGCCGCGGACTGCGCCGTGCATCCTCCGCGCGTGCGCCTCAGTTCCCTGGAACCCATGGAACTGGACGCCGCCCTGCTGGACGCCGTGGCCTCCTATTCCTGGATCTGCCCCCACCTGCACGTGCCCCTGCAAAGCGGGGACGCGCAAATCCTGGAACGCATGGGCCGCCCCTACACGCCTCAACGCTATGCCGAACTGATCGCCCGGATCAGCGAGGCGGTCCCGCGGGCGGCCATCGGGGCCGACGTCCTGACCGGGTTTCCCGGTGAAAGCGACGAGCAGTTTCGAAACACCCTGGGCTTTATCGAAAGGCTGCCGCTTGCCTACCTGCACGTCTTTCCGTTTTCGCCGCGGCCCGGAACAGCCGCCGCCGCTTTTCGCGGCAGGATCCAGGGCGGGGAACTCAAGGAGCGCGCCCGGCTCCTCCAGGAACTGGGCAGGTGCAAGAAACGGGAATTCCGGGAAAAATTCGTAGGTGAATCCCTCGATGTGCTGGTGGAAACCCGGCTGGCTTCCGGGGCGTGGGAGGGCCTTTCCGACAACTACATCAACGTGGTGGTGCGCGCGGAAACGGAACTTTCCGCCGGGACGATTCTGCCCGTCCGTATCGCCGGTTTCGAAGACGATGCCCTGGAAGGGGAGCCGGCTAGCGGTTTTCGAACATGAAAAACCGCACCAGTCGAGCTTCGGGAGGATTGGTTTCCGAAAAGGGGCGCATTTCCGCCTCGTAGTCGGCCAGGACGGGCTCCAGGTAATCGGCCGCGAGGCGGCGCTTCTGAGGATCGGGAATCGCTTCTTCCATCCACTGCCCGATGACCCTGCCAAGTTCGGAACGGTCGAGAAGCGGGAACATTTCCGGCCAGCCGCGCACGGGCAGGGGGGCGCATCTGAATTTACCCTCCGCCGTCATGCGGGCGGCGGCGGTCAGGACCATCACTCCCACGGTGATGTCTTCCACCGTTCGCACCTGCGCTTCCGGCCACAGCCCGGGGGCGAGGGCCGCCGGGTCCGCGCCGAGCGCGCGGTAGAGTTCTCCCGCCGCTTCGATGACGGATACGATCCGGGCGCCCCGGACGAGGTCTTCGGGGGTCCTGAAAAAATCGCCGCCGATGGGCGACGGCCCGGGGTAATCTTTGGGCCGCAACAGCCGGGGGGTGCTTTCGAGCAGTTTTTCGGCGGCGTCGAACCACGGGGCGTCCAGGCATTTGACCTTGCCGGGGCATGCCGCCAGCCAGCCGAATTTGACCATCCTGCGCAGGCCGCCCGCCACCCCGGCCACCTCCGCGTGCGCGATCCTGAAAACATCTTCCAGGAAAAGCTCCTTGAGCGCGGCCTCCGCCTCGGCCGGGCCGCCGCCGGACCGGATCTCCAGCCCCAGGTTGACGTAAGCCAGGGCCTTGCCGGCCGCCTGGCGCAGCGCGTGGGCGCTGTCCGTGGGCAACTGGTCGGCGACCACCACCTTGTTGGCAAGGGAGGCCAGTTCGAGCTGGAGTGTCCGGACGAGCTGCGGGTCGGTGATCCGGTGAAGGACGCGGCCCAGCAGGTCGCCGTCCCGGACGAGCGCCAGCGCGAAAGAGGGGGCGGCATGGCCGCTGTCTTCGCTTCCGAAGTATTTTTTGACCCGCAATTTGCCGGGATGCACCGCCCGGTAGATTTCCAGCGCATCGTAGTAGGCCGGGACGGCGTTGTCTTCCAGGCGCGCCCTGTGGAACCGGTAGGCCTGCTCTTCGAAGTCCGGACCCGGCGCATAGAGCACGTGGTTCATCAGTTCCCTGAAGAACCCGTAATTGACCTCGAACAGCAGCGTGAGGAGCTGCCCGATGAGATCTTCGAACTGCGGGTACTTCGATTCCCAAAAATAAACGTCGTCGAGGGTGTGAGGGGGAAGGGTCTCGCGCGCTTCCACCAGGTCCACGTCTTCGGGGGCGGTGGAAACGTTTATCCAGTGGCTGAAAAGGCTGACCAGCAGTTCGAAATCGGCCTGGTGGAGCCATTCCAGCAGCTTGCGCGCGCCGGCGCGGGCCAGCCGGTCGATCCAGGCAAGCGCCCGCGCGGGTTCCATGGTGTCTTTTCGCCACCATTCGATGTCGAACAGGTGGTTCAACTGGTCCGGCCGTCCCATGGCCAGCAGGGGCAGCGAATCGTCTCCGCCGATTTCCTGCACGGTGAAAAAGAAATCGTTGACGTCCATGGCGGCCACCACGGCTTCGGAATCCGGCCTGTCCAGGATCAGTTCGAGCCTCTTTTTGGCCGGAAGGCGCATCAGTTGGCCGGCTAGACCGTCGGGTGGAAGTGTCGCAAGCGTTTTGTCGTTCAGTTCCTGAATGTCTGCCGGCATGAATTTTCCCATTCCTTTCATGGCCTTGGGAACCGCTCTCGTCGGGCTGTTCCGGGTTTCGGGTGATTTTTCCACGAAAAGACAC
>LUZZ01000022.1 GCA_001603845.1 Syntrophobacterales bacterium Delta_01
CCCCCTGCCCCTCCCGCCAAGGGAGGGGAGTCCATGGATCGTCGCCCCTAAAGTCAACAGCATTGCCGCCAAGGGAGAAAAGCCCATGGAACGTCGCTCCTAAAGTCAACAACATTGACCTCCGGATTCCGGTATCCAGCATCCAGCTCTCTATCATCGAACATCTACCATCCGTCTATTCCCTGCCCAGCGCCGCCCGGACCTGGGACCGGAGCTGAGCGTAGGAGAAGCCGGCCACGCTGATGCCCTCCTTGGGACAGGTGGCCTGGCACGAACCGCATCCCTTGCACTTTGCCGGCCGCACCACCAGCTTCTGCTTCCGGGCGCCCTGCCCGTTGCCTTCTTCCTCGGGTTCCGGCTCCATCACCAGGGCCTGGTAGGGGCATACGTCCAGGCACAGGGCGCAGTTGTCGCATTTTTCCTCGTCGATCCGGGCTTTCACCAGGTCCAGGTCCACCCACCTGCTGGAAAGCACCGTCACTGCGCGGGCCACCGCCGCCTGCGCCTGCTCGATGGATTCTTCAATGGGCTTCGGGTAGTGGGCCAACCCGGCCAGAAAAATCCCGTCGGTGGCGAAATCCACCGGACGCAGCTTGACGTGGGCTTCCACCAGAAAGCCGTCCAGGTCCGTGGGCAGCCGGTACAACCGGGCCAGTTCCCTGGTTTCCGGGTTGGGCACGATGGCCGTGGCCAGCGTCACCACGTCGGCCGGTATGCTGAAGGGTTCGTGCAGGATGTGGTCCCAGACGATCACCTCGATGGCGTCCTCGTTGACCACCACGTTGGGCTTCTGGTGGACCCCGTAGTTTATGAAGATCACCCCCAGCTCGCGCGCGCGCCTGTAGAGTTCCTCCCGCAGCCCGTAGGTCCGCACGTCCCGGTGCAGGATGAAAACCCGTCGCTCCGGGTCTTCATTCTTGAGATCGATCGCCGACTGGATGGAATGCGTGCAGCACACCTTGGAGCAGTAATTCCTGTCCGGTTCCCGGGACCCCACGCACTGGATGAACACGAAATTGCGCCCGTTGACGATGCGCTCGTCTCCCACGGCGTGCAGCTTGTCGAATTCGAGCGACGTAAAGATATTCTGCGACAACCCGTAGTCGTATTCGGAAGGCTTGAACGCCTGTCCGCCGGTAGCCACAATCGTCACCCCGTGGTTTACGGTAATGTTTCCGGTGGGTTTCTGGATCACGGAGCGGAAATTGCCCACGTAGCCTTCGGCTTCCACCACGGTCGATTTGAGGTGGACGGAGATGAGGCTGTGTTCCCTCACCTTGCCGGCCAGTGCCTCCACGTAGGCGGGCACGGGTTCGCCCTTCCAGGTCTTGAACAGGTGGCGGGCGTTGCCGCCCAGTTGGGCCGCCTTTTCCACCAGGTGCACGGGAAAACCCTGTTCGGCCAGCGCCAGGGCGGCGGTCATCCCGGCAAGCCCGCCGCCGATCACTAGGGCCAGCGGAGTGATCCGCACGGAAAACGAAGGCACGGGCTCCAGGAACGCGGCCTTCGCCACGGCCATCCGCACCAGGTCCTTGGCTTTGGCGGTGGCCACCCGGGGCTCTTCGGCATGCACCCAGGCGAGCTGGTTGCGGATGTTCGCCATCTCCACCAGGCATTCGTTGAGACCCGACGCCCTGAGGGTTTCCCGAAAAAGCGGCTCGTGGGTGCGCGGCGTGCACGACGCCACCACGATGCGGTTGAGGTTTTCCTCGGTTATTCTCCTTTTTATCAGTTCCTGCGAGTCCTGCGAGCAGGCGAACAGGCTGGTCTCCACGAAGGCCACGTGGGGCAGCGTCTGCGCATACCGCGCCACCTCCCGCACGTTGACCACCTCGGCGATGTTGGACCCGCAGTTGCAAACGAAAACCCCGATGCGGGGCTCTTCGCCCTGCACTTTCCGCTCGGGCGGAAACTGCTTCTGGTGCGACAGGCTGTAGCGCACATCCGACAGGCCCACCGCGGCCGCGTTGGCGGCGGCCGAAGCCTGCACCACCGAAGACGGAATGTCCTTGGGGCCGCTGAATGCGCCGCACACGAAAATCCCGGGCTTGGACGCGGCCACCGGCATAAAACACGACGTGGCGGCAAACCCGGCCGGGGTAAGATCGATCCCCGTGCGGCGGGCCAGTTCGACGATCTCCGGCCCGATTTCCATGCCCACGGACAGGACCACCAGCTCGAACTGCTCGGAGGTCTGCTTGCCGTTTTCGGTTATGTAGCGCAAACTGAGTTCATTCGGGCTGTCCCCCGGCTCCACGGCGTGCACCCGGCACCGGTGGAACTTGATCCCCTTCTGCTTCGCCCGGTCGTAGAAGCGGTCGAACTCCTTGCCGGGCGTCCTTATGTCCTGGTGGAAGATGGACACCCGCAGCTCCGGGTCGTGGTCGCTTGCGATGATGGCTTCCTTCAGGGCGTAGAGGCAGCAGACCGAAGAGCAGTACCCCCGGCTGGGCAGGCTGCAGTCCCGGCTCCCGACGCACTGGATCAACGCCATCTTCTTGACCGGCCTGCGGTCGGAGGGCCGGATCACGCGCCCCTTGGTGGGGCCCGCCACGGCCAGGTAGCGTTCCAGTTCCATTGCGGTGACCACGTTTTTGAACCGGTCGTAGCCCCACGCGCTCAACCCGGACGGATTGAATGCCCGGAATCCGGGCGCGAGGATGATGGAGCCCACCTTCACCGAAATCTCTTCTTCATACTCGTCGAACCGGATGGCTCCGCGCGGGCACACCCGCTGGCAGTCGTCGCACCGGCCGCCTCTCATCCGGATGCAGTTGACGGGATCGATCTGGTACTTGAGAGGCACGGCCTGCGGGTACTTGACGTAAATCGCCTTGCGGAAATCTATCTTCTGGTTGAATTCGTCGGGGACCTCGCGGGGGCACTTGTCCGCACACTTGCCGCAGGCGATGCACTTGTCGATGTCCACGTACCGGGGATGCCGGCGCAGGCGGACGGTGAAATTGCCCACCTCCCCCTCCACCTCCATAAGCTCCGTCATGGTCATCAGCTCTATGTTCAGGTGCCGGCCGCATTCCACCAGCTTGGGCGAAAGGATGCACATCGAGCAGTCGTTGGTCGGAAAGGTCTTGTCCACCTGCGCCATCGCGCCGCCGATGGCCCCCGTGCGCTCGATCAGGTAGACGTAATAGCCGCTGTTTGCGAGATCGAGCGCGGCCTGAATGCCCGCGATCCCGCCCCCGGCAACCATTACCGCGCCGACCTTTTCCTCGAACTCATTCATCTCTGTTCTCACTTCTCATGCGACGGGATTCTTCAATGATTCCCGTTAGTAACCAGGGAGTCGGCTACCAGCTCCCAGATATATTTCACGTCCACCCTGAGGTCGTACTCTTTCCGGAGGCTTTTCATGATCTGGTCCCGGCAGTTGTGGCAGGCCGCCACCACCAGGCCGGCCCCGCTGTTTTCAATCTGCCGGGCCTTGAAGCGCCCGTAGAACACGCGCTCTTCCTTGAACGGCATCGCCCACGCTCCGCCGCCCGCTCCGCAGCAGTAGTTGTCCGCCCCGGTGGGGTACAGGTCCACGAAGTTGGGGGCGCACTTCCTGACGATGGCGCGCGCCTCGTCGAAATAGCCGTGGCCGAAAATCTTGAGCGACTTGCGCCCGCAGTTGCAGGGATCGGTGTAGGTGGTCAGCTTCCGGTGGCGCGAGGGGTCGATCTTGATGCGCCCGGATTCGATGTAGTCCAACAGGAGATCGAAAATGCTGATCACCTTGAAGTTTTTGAGGTCCTGCGAAAACCACCGGGTCAGACCGTAGCGGGTCGCAAAATACGAGTGGCCGCCATCGGGCAGGAGGAGCGTTTTGCACTCCAGCCGGTACATGTTTTCGACCAAGCGCCCCACGATGGTGCGAAGCGAACGCTCGTCGCCCGTGAAGTACCCCCAGTTCACCCCCTCCCAGTTTATCGAAGGAATGGTCCAGGACTCCCCGGCGGCGTAAAAGATCTTCCACCAGTGCTTCATGTCGTCGGGTTCGGCGAAAGGCTCCTTGGAGTTTACCGGCAGGAGGATATTCGCACCCGTGACGTCGATCGGGGACTGGAAGCCCTCGTAGCCCTCCTCGACCATTTCCGAGGCCATCTCCTCGACCAGGGACACGAAATCCCCGCCTGGAATCCCGAGGTTGTTGCCCCTTTCCAGGCACATGAGCACGCCCTTGTGCAGAGGGCCGGGCACCCTGGCCCTGTCCCGAAGCCCCCGCACCCTGTGGACCAGGGCCACCAGTTCGATGCCCTGCGGACAGGCCCGTTCGCACTTGCCGCAAAGCGTACACTTCCAGGGCCACTGGGAAGCCAAAAGGTCCTCTTCGAGGCCGAGCACGGCCATGCGCACCAGTTTGCGCGGGTCCATGCCGTCCACGCCCGCAATGGGGCACGCGCTGGCGCAGCCGCCGCAGGTCATGCACGCATCCCCCCAGCTCGGGTCGGCAAGCAGCCGCCCCGACGGGGGGTTGAGCCGGCGCACGTTTTCTTCCAGCAGCCCCATCTCGCGGCTCATCAGCGGGGCCCCCGGAACGTGCTTGAGCTTCAGCGCCGAACGGTCAATCCCGAACTCGTGGCAGATCCGGGTAAAATCGGATTCGGTCAGCAGGTAGCGCTTCCCGGACATGCTCCGGGCGGGCAGCCTGCCGCTCCGGATCCAGTTGCGGATGGTGTTCCTGTGTACTCCGAGCTGGTCTGCCAGTTGGCCGATACGGATTACGATCATTTATGCATTTCCTCGATTTTTCGGAGCAGCCACTCACACGCCCTGGGAACGGCGGCCCTGACCGGCTCGGAAAGACCGGGTTCCACCCGGTCGGGGACCTTCCCAACCTGGACGGCCAGTACCCTCACCTCCACCCCGCCGTCCTCCTGCAGCTCCCGGAGCAGGTTCACCGACGGAAACAGGTGCAGCGAAAAGTCGTTGACCTTTATGGAAGGGATTCCGGAAATATCCATCTCGAATATTTCGCCGGGCGGGCGGGCGGAGTCCAGGACGGAATCGACGATGACGATGCAGCGCGGCCTCTCGGACATGAGCGCCAGGTCGAAGAGAAACTCTCGGACGCTGGTTCCGGCGTCTATGGCGGCCACATGGTCGGGGACATCGAAATTTTCGATCAGGTGCTCGATGACCGCCGGCCCGAAACCGTCGTCGCCGATCAGGATGTTGCCGCACCCGAATATGAGAATGGGCCTACTAAACAGCTCGCGAATGGTGCTCATCGGGCGCGCTTTCAGTTGGGGCACGGTCGGGCCGGCGCGCGAAAGCCGCCCGGTGCCGGAAGTTTATGCTTTTTCGGGGGGATCTATTTGTGCAGCGGGCCGTTTCCCCACATCCCCGCCCCCCACGAGGCTGTGCGCCCAGGCTCAAAATGCATTGTGCACAATGTGCATTTAATCTGATATTCCGCAATGCTTCAAGAGTCAACATTTTTCTTCGCACCTCGTTCATTTTGAGAAAAAAAACACATTATCACCGCAATCTCATGCCGCAGGCCATTTCCTATCTCCTCCCGCCATCCGCTTCGCGCGCCGGAGGCGGGAGGCCGTCTCCCACGGTTGGACGGACCGCCTTTCGCCGGGATCGGGGAGAGATTATTCTTTAATATGAAATCTCAGCAGGAGAAGCCATGTTCCGAAGATTTCCGATCTTACTGGTGGTGCTGATTGCGCTCGCGGGTTTTACCGGCTGTGCGTCCGGCTACGGCCTGTTCAACGCCGACCGGCCCGGAGCGCTGCCGTGGGCGGGGGGCGAAATGCAGTTGATCTTTTCCAACCCGGAATATGCCGCGGCGGGGTTCGATCCGCTGGACCGCCTCACGCTGGAAGAAACCCGCATGTGGCGCATGTTCGGTACGAATTCCGGCCATCCCGTGGTAACGGGCGGCATCGGGTTGATGCAGACCTGGCACTTCTAGGAAAACGGCGGGAAACCCAGGGAGAAAGGGCGGGATGTGCATTTCCCGCCCTTTTTTCGATCTCACTCGTTGTCTTCGTCTTTTCAAACCCGGTATGAACGAACCGCCGGCGGCCCTCAGGCCGCCTTGCTTTTGCTCAGGTAGTCGAACACGTCCTGCACGGTCCTGATTTTTTCGGCGTCCTCGTCCGGGATTTCCATGTCGAAGGCCTCTTCCAGGGCCATTACCAGTTCCACCACGTCGAGCGAATCGGCGCCCAGATCGTCCACAATATTGGCCTGCGCGGTGACCATGTCTCTGTCCACCCCAAGCTGGTTGGCGATGATGTCGATGATTTTGCTTTCCTCAGACATTGCACTCATCCTGTTCACTCCTCCATATCCATTGAGTTTTTGCATTCGATGTTTGCCGTCTTTTTTACGAACCCGTAAAAAAGCACTTCCAAAACGCCCGGAATTTCCTCCACAAGCGGGTAGGAACAGTCGCGGGCAAGCCATTTCTGAATCACCCCATGGACGAAGCCCATGGTCCCGTAAAAAACGGTCTGAAAATCCACGTCCTTGAGTTTGCCCTGCTGGGCGCTTTCGTAGACCTTGCGCTTGAGGTTGGGCACGGCGCGCATCACCCTCTTGAAATAGTTGTCCGGCGAGTGTTCTCCCAAATCGAGGTGTTCCTGGCCGATCAACCGGTACAGGTGCTTGTTGCGGTCGAAAAATTCGAAGTACATCCCGATGTACTTCGAAATCATGGTCAGCACGTCGTCCCGGCCGTCCATTATGGAGGCCGCACGGGATTCCAGCTCGTCCAGGCGCACCCGCACCAGTTCCCCGAACAGCTTTTCCTTCGTTTCGAAGTGGCGGTAGAGCGTGCCCTTTCCGACCCCGGCCCGTTCCGCGATTTCATCGGTGGTGGCCGAGTGGAACCCTTTCTGGGAAAAAACCTCCAGTGCCGCTTCGAAAATCCGTTCCCTGGTCGAGAGCTTGGCGGACACCCGCCCGGTGTCCCCCTGCTGCGGTTCGGCCAGCATTTTTTCGAGCAGTTCGGGGTAAAACCGGTTGGGAGGGATGCCGTGCCTGCGCGCGATCTCGCCCAGGGCTTCGACCACTTCCGGGACGGGGACCGCGTACCCGGCCGTCGGATCGCTCAGGGCCTCCCTCAGGTGCAGGAACCACCGAAAAAGCTCCTCCATGAGCATTTCCCGCGATACCGGCTCCTGGGGCTTGAGCCCCACCAGCGTTTCGATAACGCCCGGGCGGTTGGCCGAACTGGCCAGTTTCTTAAGCACGGCCTGCGTAATCTGCCTGTTTTTGGTTCGTGGCAACTGCTGTCTCCCCTGCCCTGAAACGGACTGGTCAGTCATAAACCATACCGCCCGCACGAAGTCAAGCCCGATTTGGAAAACATTCCGAAACTTCACACCATCCTTGTATTTTCCGTTGCGACCAGCTAAACCTTGACAGAAGTTTTTGGCGCATGATATCGGTTCCATCTTCGGGGGAATTCGTACTTCTCCCCATATCTTAAGGGGCGCCCGCACGCTCGGATGAGAGGTGGCCACAATGAAGTCGAAAAAAAACAGGGGAT
>LUZZ01000284.1 GCA_001603845.1 Syntrophobacterales bacterium Delta_01
GGGGGAGGCTGGGTGGGGGTGAAAAACCGAGCGATATCAACCCCCTCCCCCTGCCCCTCCCGCCAAGGGAGGGGGATTTTCGTTGGTTCCGCTATAGGCAAACCTTAATATTCTTTTGAGCAACAGCCCCGAAAGCCTTCCCCCGCGCTTTTCAATGGTCCACGAGTGCAAAAATCTGCCGGTCAGGATGCAAATATCGTAACTTTTTTCTCCACCCGCCGGGGAAGGGTCCCGGAAAAACCGCTCCACGCCTGCATCTCCGTTATGGCACGCCGTATGCTCTATTAGCGGGCACGTGTCATGGAGGATACAAAATATCGAAGGAGATCAGACATGAAACTCTTTGGCCGACTCAAAACGTGGATCTTCGCCGCAACGGCTGTTTTCCTGCTGGCTGCGCCCGCTTATTCGTGGACCTATTCCGATCATTTCGCTCCGGCTCGGGGCTACACCCACCAGGGAAGCTACGGCGCGCATCCTTCCCGCCACTTCCATGCGCAGCGGCGGGTCGTGGTCGAGCGCCCGTGGTACGCCCACCGCGGCTACGCCCCGGAGGTGCGGACGGTGCTCCCCTTCGGGTTCTCCATCCCCGGCTTTTCATTTTTCGTAGGGCCGTAGGGATGCTGGGCGCGAACTGCCTGCGGGCAAAGGGGAAAAAACCAATGGGACTGACGAAACTGATCGCTCCGGACCACCGTGCATCGGGTCTTAGCTGCCGCAACTGCGCGCACCTGGCGTGTGAATACGACCTGGACGCCGGCGGGTCCGGAACATGGCTGTGCGACAAATTCCCCGGACTTTCGAGTTTCGGGGCGTTTCCCTTTCGGCAGGACATGCCGTGTTGCGAGCTTTCTTTCTGGTTTACGGTGTTTGCGCAAAACCTCAACGAAAACGACGAACGGGGCTGCGAAGCGGCAATGGAGGATTTCAAAAAATCCGTGGCCCGGCTGGGTGGAAACGGCCGGCCGGCTACCGGCTTTTCCACATCCGGGCTCGCACCCGTCATCTAACCGATCCACCGCCCGGCTCGGGCGCATCGTCTCATGACTCCGGAAACGGCACCGCCGCCGCTCTTCCGGAGTTTTTGTTTCCCCCTCCGAAGAAACGCTCCGGCGCCGGGACCAAAGGCAGGGAAAACGCCGGCAAGCGGCTCGGCGACTCCCTCCGGCCGGCGGGCATTTTTTGATCCCGGATCGACGGATCCGGGTGCAGGGTTTATTATTATGGTTCCAAGAGCGGGGCGGGACTTGTAAAAAGGGAGGTCTATGCATTATTAAGGAACGCGGAAGCAAACCGGGACCCGGCCCCACGGCTTTCATGCCTTCATCATTCCACTGACAAGATTGAGTCGTAATGGCGAATCAGGAAAGACAATCCATTTTATGTCCCAATTGTAGAAAGCTCATCAGCGTCGACGAGTCTCCCTGCCCGTATTGCGGGTTGCGAAATCCCGGATCGCGCTGGAAGAACAATTTCCTGACCAAGGGTATTCTGGAAGGGGACCTGGTCAGGCAGATCACGATCGTCTGCGTGGTGATGTTCATCCTTTCGATCCTGGTGAGCCGGACGGCGACCCGCATTTCGCTCAACCCCTTCGGCTTCCTTTCCCCGAGCAACCGGGCGCTTATCCTCCTGGGGGCCACCGGGACGATTCCCATCGATACGTTCCACCGCTGGTGGACCCTGCTTACGGCCAACTACCTTCACGGGGGTCTTCTCCACATCCTGTTCAACATGATCGCCCTGCGGCAGATCGCTCCCCTGACGGTCCAGGAATACGGCACCTACCGGACTTTTTCCATTTTCACCATCAGCGGCGTGGGGGGCTTTCTACTGACCTACCTGAGGGGGACCCCGCTGACCCTGGGCGCGTCGGCGGCCCTGTGCGGCATCATCGGCGCGGCGCTTTATTACGGGAAGAGCCGGGGAGGCTATTTCGGGCAGGCGCTCTACCAGCAGCTAATCGGCTGGGTGATCGGAATATTTGCATTCGGTTTTTTCGTTCCGGGCATCGACAACTGGGCGCACGGCGGCGGGTTGGTGTGCGGCATCGCGACCGGTTTTCTGCTGGGCTACAGTGAGAGGACTCCGGAAAATATGTTTCACAAGATGCTGGCGGCCGTCTGCGTCCTGGCCACCCTGGCGGCGCTCACCTGGGCGGTGATTCTCACCTTCGCCATTTCCTTCGGAGCCTGATCAGGGTCCCCCCCCGCCCCGCTCCTTTTCCCGCGCCGTGCGGCGCAGCAGATCCCTCAGCCGGCCGCCGCTCCCGCTTTGGTCCGGCCGGCCTTGGGGTTCAGGAGCATTTTCACCGCCCGCTTGAGCTGCACGTCGCCGTTTGCCCGGAAGCGGTCCGCGTTCATGTCCTTCATCGCTTCGGGGTAGAGCTTTTCGACCCCTGCGGGCAGGGGGACTTCCGCATCGGGCTGGATGCCCTTGTGCCAGATGACCCTTCCGCTGGGCGTGAGCCATTCCGCGATGGCCAGCAGCAGGGCGGAACCGTCCGAGAGTGCGAAGGATTTGAGGACCGTGCCGGTCCCGAAGGTCTTTTCTCCCACCAGCGGCGCGCGGTGCGCATCCTGGAGCGCCCCCGCCAGGATCTCCGCTCCGCTGGCCGTTCCGCCGTCGATCAGGACCACGAGCGGCACGCTCACGGCCAGGCCCCCGCCTTTTACGGGAACTTCCTCGATATTGCCCTTGCCGTCTTTTACCAGGGCCACGGTCCCGCTGCTCAGAAACTGGCTGGCGATGCCCACCGCGGAATTGAATATGCCGCCCGGGTTGTCCCTGAGATCCAGGACGATTCCGGCAAGCCGCTGGTCTTCGACCTGCGTGAGGATCTTCTCCAGGTCTTTTCCGGCCCCCTGGCTGAAACCGGCGATCCGGATATCGGCCAGTTCCGTTCCGGGCACCCGGGCCCAGGTCACGTTGTGGATGGTGATGGACGCCCGCACCACGGTAATCTCACGCGTGCGTTCCGTCTTGGGGCTCAGGATGGTCAGCGACACCTTGGTGCCGGCTTTTCCGGTTATGCGGGACACTACTTCCTCCAGCGGCTGCCCGGCCACGTCCTTGCCGTTGACCTTGAGGATGATGTCGCCCGACTGCAGGCCGGCCCGCTTGGCGGGAGACCCTTCCATGGGGGCCAGGATCACCACGCGGCCATCCTTCATCCGGATCTGCGCCCCGATACCGCTGAAATTTCCTTCCACGAAACGATCTTCCAACTTCACCATGTCCGGGCTCAAAAAACTGCTGTGCCCCGTATCCCCCAGGGCGTTGACCATGCCGCCGATGGCCCCGTAGGTCAGCTTTTTGGGCTGCACCACCTTTTTGTCCACGTATTCCAGGGAAATGACGTTCCAGGCTTCGGCCATGAGTTTGAAGTCAGGTTCCGCCCCGGAGGGTATGTTGCCCAGGGGAACAAACCGGGCAAAAACCAGGCGGTCGAGAGCCACGCCTCCGCCCACCGCCGCCCAAAACGCGACCATGCTGAATCCCAGTAACCCGATGCTCTTAAGAAGACGCGCATACCTCATGGTTTTCTCCGAAAATTGTTTCGAATCACGATCCGGCTTCGCTGAGACAAAGTTAAGGGCGGCCCCGCCGGCCGAAAACCCGCCGGACCGCCGATGGGTGCCGGGCCATCGGCCTGCCTGACCGTACCACATGTTAAGCAGGATCGGTATGGTTTGCGGCGGGTTATTTGAAAAAGACGAGCGGACGCGGGGAGAGGCGACAAGAGCGGCGGCCGGCGGGAAAGACGCCGGATTCCCGCCCGGAAGCCCGCAACCCACAACTCGCAACCGGAAGCCCTTGCTCCGGCGGCATCGTTTCTTATCTTCGCGTATAGATCGTTTTGGCGGCCTCCCCCTGCCGGGGAGAGCCAATGCTGTTGACTTTAAGCTCCTCCCCCTTTGATGGGGGAGGCGGGGTGGGGGTGAAAAACCGAGCGATATCAACCCCATCCCCCTGCCCCTCCCGCCAAGGGAGGGGAGTTTTTGGAGCGTCGCCCCTAAAGTCAACAGCATTGCCGCCAAGGGAGGGGGGGTCATGGAGCGTCGTCCCTAAAGTCAACAGCATTGGCCTCCCGCCCCCGGGTTCGGCCGTACGCGCGTGCGCGCCCAGTGCCCGGCGCTGCGGCGATTCCCCTGCGTTTCGCAGGCCGGCCTTGAGGTCCGTAACCAGTTCTTCACTCAAAATACACTCAACCGCAACCACCGCCTCAAAACCTTCTGGTAGTAGTCGGTTAAATCGAAAACGGATTTTTAAATTCCGGAATCCGACGACCGGCTGCGACTCCCGCAGCAAAAACCGCAGGAAATATTTAACGCCTACCGGCATTCGGGTTTTCTCCCGTATCGGCCGACCTGAGCTTGTTTCGACATAATTCGATCCACAGCTCGTGACCGCCCCTGGGAATTCCGGTGTTGACTCCCGAGGGGACGCAACAGGTGCCGCCAAAAGGCGTCTGCCCGGGCCGGGCGTTTCATTTCTGGAGAAAGGAGGTGGTGCGTTTTCCCGGATGAGGGACGGCAAGTTCAACGGCCATGTTCCGGTATGAATTGGATATTTCGAAAACAGCGTAAGCAAGCATCTGGAAGCAAATGGAGATAAAGATGAAACAAAAGAAGCTGGCATTTGTATTGCTGTTCGTCTCGATGCTGTTCGTAGCCAGTGCGGCCTGTGCCGAGCAGCCGAAGTACGTGTTTTTCTTCCTCGGTGACGGCATGGCGAATTCGCAGATCCAGGCGACCGAAGCCTACCTGACGACTCTGCACGGCGGTTCCGCGACCCTGGCGGCGGACCTGCAGAAACCCGAAAACCGGCTCAACATGTGCAAAATGCCCATCCAGGGCATGCAAACGACTTACGACGCCCATGCGCTCATGACCGACTCGGCCTCCGCCGGCACCGCATTCGCCTGCGGCATCAAGACGCTGAGCGGCGTTATCGGCATGGATGAAAACAAGACCATCAGCTACAAGAGCATCGCACAGTTGGCCCACGAGCGCGGCAAGAAGGTGGGCATCATCACCAGCGTATCGCTGGACCACGCGACGCCGGCTTCCTACTACGCCAGCGTCCCCAACCGCGGCTACATGAACAACGTCGCCACCCAGCTTGCCGAATCCGGTTATGAATTTTTCGGCGGCGGCGGTCTGGTTTCGCCCGAAAAGGAAGACCGCACGGGCGACACCAACAACAATGTGTGGTCCATCCTGGCCGCGAACGGCTACACCGTGCTCCAGAACCGCGCCGACATCAAAGCGCTCCTCTACCGCCCGAAAAACAAGGTGGTGTGCATCAATCCCTGGCTCCAGGATTCCTCGGCCATGCCCTACGACATCGACCGCAGGTTCAAGGAAGAACAGGACCCCACCGACCCCAACCGCAACCTGTCGCTGGCGGAAATGACCGAAGTGGCCATCCAGGATCTCGATAGGATGAAGGGCCGGCACGACAAGGGCTTCTTTCTGATGGTCGAAGGCGGCAAGATCGACTGGGCCTGCCATGCCAATGACGCCATGGCCGCCGTCGGCGACATGATTGACTTCGACAACGCCATCGGCGTCGCCCTGAATTTCTACAGGAAGCACCCCGCACAGACCCTGATCGTCGTGACCGGCGACCACGAAACCGGCGGTATGACCATCGGGCATGCGACCACGGCCTACACCGCGTACTATGACAGGCTGCTCGGCCAGAAAAACAGCTTCACCTATTTCGACCAGGTGCAGCTCCCCGAACACGTCCAGAGCCACCCCTGCACCGATCCGTCGCTTCCCAACAACCTGGAATCCGACACCGACATGATCAACCTGATGTCCACCGTCTTCGGCCTCACCTGGGCAGACCTCAACGACTACCAGAAGGCGAAACTGGAAGACGCCTACGATAAGACCGTGTGCGGTTCGAACGACAACCTCAAGGCCGAAAACGACCTGCTCTACGGCAGCTACGACCCGCTCACCGTCACCATCACGCACATCCTGAACGAACGCGCCAGCATCGGCTGGACCTCGTATTCGCACACCGGCGTGCCCGTGCCCGTCTATGCCCAGGGTGTCGATTCCACCCTGTTTTCCGGCTTCTACGACAACACCGATATCGCCAAGCGGCTGGCCAGAGCAATGGATATCAGGCAGCGCCTGCCCGTGGAGAAATAAACACCGTACCTTGCATCACTCTCGAACGGCGCCGCCGCACACGGGGGCGCCGTTTACGTTCTTTTCGGCACAGGAGATCCCATGTCATTTTTGCGGCGCGAACTTCTTTTTTCCCTCATCATCGCGGCAATATCCTTCGGGCTCGCATTCATCGACCTGGCGGGCGTTCCCAAGGCCCCGGGCGGTACTCGCTGCCGCGCCCTGGTAACGTCCGTGGACAACAACAGCGTCCGGGTGAACCTGATCGTCAAGACCAACGCCCAATACCTGATGGTCAGGCTGCTGGACGGTCCCAACAAGGGGAAGGAAGTGCCCGTGGTGAACATGCTGACGGGCAAGATGGAACTCGACGAATTCTACGAACCGGGGAAAGTCATCCTGGTGGAATACAGCACCGTCAACGGCCAGCCCGCCAACGCCGTGGCGCGCGGCTACTACCGGCTGAGGCTGGAGCTGTTCCTGATCTGTCTTTTTTGCGCGCTGCTCCTGGCCGTGGCCGGCGTGACGGGCCTGAAAGCCGCCCTGTCGTTTATCTTCTCGGCCATGGTGCTCTGGAAGCTGTTCTTTCCGCTGCTGCTGCGGGGCTTCCCGCCCATTTCCACGGGTCTGGGCATCGTGGCGCTGCTCATCGGCGTGATCTGCTTTGCCGTGGGCGGCCTCACCCGGCGCGGCCTGGCCACCTTTGCGGGCTCCATGCTGGGGGTGCTTTTGACCTGCGGCCTGGGGGTCTGGTTTACGGACATGTTCCGGCTGCACGGCGCCGTGCGCCCGTTTGCCGAGATGCTGCTCTACTCGGGCTATCCCAACCTTCGACTCACCGATATTTTCGTCGCCAGCGTCTCCATCGCGTGCTCCGGGGCGGTGATGGACCTAGCCATGGACATTGCCGCCACCATGGACGAGCTTAAAATCCGCCACCCGGAGATCGGTCTCGTCGAACACATGCGCTCGGGCCTGCGGGTAGGCCGGGCGGTGGTGGGAACCATGACCACCACGCTGCTGCTGGCCTACTCGGGAAGCCACATCACCATGTTCATGGTATTTCTCGCCAAGGGGCTCCCGGCGGAAAACCTGCTGAACGCGCCTTTCGTGGCCGCTGAAGTGCTCAACATCCTGGTGGGAAGTTTCGGGGTGGTTACCGTGGCGCCGTTCACCATCCTGGTGTCCGGGCTGCTCTACCGGTTCGCCTGGAAAACGGACAGTCCGGATACGGAACCGGCGGAAGGCGGGGAACCGTCCGGCGAATTCGCGGCCGGCGGGCACCTTGTGGAAGCTAAATAGGGAAACGGCCGCGCTTATATACCCTCGGGGGATGCCGGACATTTTCGGTGGCCCCCGGGGCGGCGCCGCTCACTCATCGAGCCGCCTCAGCCGCTCCTCGATAAACCGGGCCATGAGCATCTCGTATTCCTTGCCGATAAACGATCGATTCCGGAGCAGGTCGTATTTGATATTGTTCCAGTACTCCGTCACGCTCTCGCGGGACTGGAGGCCGCTGACCTCCCTGTGGATGGAGTCCAGAAAGCCGTCCCGTATCCGGGAACGGTTGAATTCGGACATTTCCTCCAGCAGAAATAGCTGTTCTTCGGTAAAGGGATACATGGACTTGAGGGCCGCCATTTCCTGCATCACCTTCCGGAACCGCGGGATGCTCTCCGCCCGCGCCAGCTTTTCCTGAAATTCCCTGAGCGCCTTTTCGTTTATCCGCCGCTGCTGGGCACGGGAAGTCTTCAGCAGGTCCTGTTCCAGTTCCTCCGCGCCCAGGGGCATTTTCTTTCTCACTTCCTCCACGGCCTGCCGGCAGGTTTCCGCAAGCTCCGCCGTGTCCCATATTCCCGTCAGGGTCCTGATTATGGAGTCGAAGCGCACCGTGTCCCGGTAAACCACGTTGATGGCCCGCTGATGCTTGCTCGCATCGAAGCGCAGTTCTCCGAACAGGTCGGGGGTGAAGATGACCTTTTCGCCCTCGAAGCACTTTGCCGGGAACTCCAGGCCGCTCAAAGTGGCCCGCAGCACCTCGTGCCTTGCGCCGGACCCGCGCGCCAGGTCGAAAAAGCTGATGAGACCGCCCTTTTCCTTCAGCCCGAAATGATGATGAAAGGCCTGAAGCGAAATGATGAGCAGCTTCAGGCTGTTGCTCAGCCCCAGGTAGTCCGGGATTTTCTGGAAATCATAGATTCTCATCGCCCCGCCCAGGTGGTCCAGGCAGTAGAGCAGGTACTGGCGGACCTCGGTGCTGAGCGCGGACATGAGATCGATCAGTTCGATCCCGCGCGCCAGTTGTTTCTCGAAGGCCACCGGGCCGGAACTTTTGAGCTTTTTTTTGTGATAGATGAACTGCACCGGGATATTGTGCAGGTACATCTGGAGGTCTTCGTAGTCCACCCACAGGGAACCGGCCATCTTGAGCAGCCGCTCGAAGGCCGCTCCCTGCCTGCCCCGTCGCAGCGGCCGGTCGTCCGTGCCGGTTTCCGGTATTTCGGAGCACGCGTTCCGCCCGGCGATCAGCGCCGTTTCCTCCTCCGAGGTGAACAGGAACCCTTCGAGCACCGCCCGGCCCTTCTCTTCCAGGGTTTGCCTCAGGAAGGATTCCCAGGTGATCCTTGCCTTTATCACGTCCTGCGCCACGGCCCGGTACTGCAGAAAGCCGTCGAGAAGATCCGCGACCATGACACCTTCGTTGACCGCGGCCGAGGAGATCACGGAATTGACCAGGAAGGCGTCCAGGATGTGCAGGTCTTTTTGGGCCGTTATCTTTTCGAGCGCGGTTACCGGTTCGTCGCCCAGGATCACGTGGCCGATGATGCCGTGGTAGCTGACCAGCAGGATGGTGGCGGCCTCCACGCGGTCTTCGATGCCGTATTTTTTGAGGATGCCCAGCTTTCGCAGGACTTCCGCCCCCTGCCTGGCGTGGGTCCAGTAGTTCTCGGTGTCCCAACCCCGGTATACCTCCAGCTTTCCGATTTCCTGGAACAGCAGGCTCAGGGTGAGCGCCTGGAGAAGCCACGGCTTCTCCTTGACCCGGTCCACGCAGCACTCCAGGGCCTCGAGCTGCGGGTGGTTCGCCCCCAGGTCCTGTTCGGCAAGCGGGCCGAACTCCTGTTTTGCCAGGCGGTAGAGGGTGCTCCGGTCCTGGAAGGCGCTCCGGTCCTTGTTGACCAGCGCCTGGTATTTCTGAAGGCACCGCAGGAGATAGTCTTCGAGAGTGCCGCTGGCGGGGTCCGGGGAGATCCCGCTCAGAAATCCCATGCCCCGCAGTTCGGGAATGATGAACCCCAAAAGCCCCGGACAGTGCTCCCGAAGCACGCTGACCGCGTCGTAGATTTCTCCGGAGACGAAGATCTGCTCTTGCAGGACCGATTTGAGCCGTGTCTCTATCTCGTGAATTTCCCGGTTTTTCTGCTCGATGCAGCCCGGCGAATCGAACAGGCCGCACTGGATGTTGCACCCCTCGCGGTCGAGATAGTCGTTGAAGCTCATCAGTTCCGAAAAGCGCCGCTCCATCTGCCTCAGGTCACGGAGCGCAATGTTTCCCAGCCTCGTGGACTCGAAAACCGAGAGCAACTGGAGGATCTTCCGGATACTTTCCTCGATGTCCACAAACGAGATATCCAGCACCCGGCTCGCCGGGTCGAGCATCAGCCGGATACCGCTGTCCATGACGAAGGCGGGCCGGCCCTCGGCCAGGTCCGCCTTCATCTCCTCGAAAAACTTGGGGTGAAGCTGGTCCATGGGAAGCGACAGGATGGCGCTTTTGAGCTTGTTGATGCGATCCTGGTGGTCGGCAGCCGGGGTCCCGGCCAGTATGGGGTTGAAGTTGATGATGTTTTTTTCCGAAGCGTTGACGGCGATCCACAGCAGCGTGAACCCAGCGCGGGTCCCGAGACTCCTGAACACCGGGCCGGTGCCGTGGAATTCCGTATCCAGGAACTGCCTGAAAAACTGGGACTGCCCGAAAATATAGTCTCCCAGGAATTTTTGCCCGAAATCCTGGGCCACCCCGGCAAGCTGCAGGGTCTCTTCCATCCTGGCCAGCCGTTGAGGATCGTAGTCGCAGATCACCTCTTTTTCCAGCGGCCCCGTATCCAGGTAGTCCCGCCAGGTGTTCAGATACTCGAACAGGTTGAAAAACTTCATCATCTCCCGGACCGCCCGGTTCTGAATGCCGCCGATCTCGCTTATTTTGAGGTCTTCCAGGCTCTCCCAGTCCATCTTGGGGTCCGTGGTGACGGAGACCACCTGGTCGTAGAGCCGGAAGAGCTCGGCGGTCTGCTCCCCCATGAAGCCCTCGCCCAGGGCGGCGATAATTTCCGCCATGCTCATCAGCCGGCAGACCCGGAGCAGGTCGAAGAGTCCCTCCTGCTGCTCCTCACGGGCGCGATCGGTGATGGTCTTCAGGGTGCGGGCGGGGACCTTGCCGAACACGATGCGGCTCATGGTGGTGTGGCCGGACACGATCAGCAGGATTTCCCGGAGCTGTGCCGGGGAGAACCCCAGCAGGGACAGTTTCTCCAGGTTTTCGACAATCGATATGTCCTGTCCCTCGGACTGGTTGGGGTTGAGGAAATTCCGGATTTTTTCGAGCTTGGGGACCTGTTCCAGCAGCTCCAGGATGGTGCGGAAGCTCTCGCTCCCGGTCCTGAAAGGATTTGCCAGCCGGTTGAGTCCCAGCTCCGAGATGCCGGGGATCGCGCGGTCCCGGATCCGCACCAGCGCCTTCAACACGTTGAGCACAAAGCCGAAATTTTTCCGGTACTCGGCAACCAGCGGCAGAGCGGAGCCCTGCATCCCCGACTGCCGGGTTTCTTCCTCCACTTCCGCCAGGGTGAGGACGGGGCGGCGGCGCCTGGCCGCCATGGCCAGGAGCCCTTCGGGCATCCGGGTGTCCACCTCGATGCGGCCCTGCCAATATTCTTCGTTGGCCTTCGAAGACCTTTTCTCCAGTAGCTCGATGTCGAAGAAGGGCGCGAACGTCCTGCGCCACTCTCTTTCCGGTTGCTTTCGCCACAGCGGTTCGAGCGAAATATTGAGGTAGGGGAGCCTGTCAATCGCCTCCGCACTCAGGTCCTCGGGCCTGCGGTGGTCCAGGAGCATTTTGAGATGAGGTTCCGAGAAGGCGAACCGGTTCAGGTAATAATGAAGGTCGAACAGGTGG
>LUZZ01000285.1 GCA_001603845.1 Syntrophobacterales bacterium Delta_01
GGATTTCGGCGAAGGCAAGGCCGTGATGCTCAACAACGCCGACTGGCTCACGGAGCTTCGCTATATCGAATTCCTGAGGGACATCGGCAGGCATTTCAGCGTGAACCGCATGCTGGCGGCGGAAAGCTACAAAATCCGCATGGAAACGGGGCTCAATTTCATCGAGTTCAACTACATGCTGCTCCAGGCTTACGATTTCTACCACCTGGCCGGAAAATACGACTGCCTCCTCCAGATGGGGGGCGACGACCAGTGGGGCNNTTCCGCTCCTCACCACGGCATCGGGCGCCAAGATGGGAAAGACGGCCTCCGGGGCCGTGTGGCTGAGCGCCGAGCGCACCTCGCCCTTCGATTTCTACCAGTACTGGATCAACACGGACGACCGGGACGTGGTGCGGTTCCTCAAGTTGTACACCTTCCTGCCGGTCGCGGAAATAGACGCTGTTTCGTCGCTGGAAGGCCGGGATCTCAACCTGTGCAAGACCGTTTTGGCCTACGAGGTCACGGGGCTCGCGCACGGCCGGGCGGCCGCCCTGGATGCCCTGGAGGCCTCAGGAAGCGTGTTCGGCAGACGGTCGCTTCCCAGGGACCTTTTGCCGTCGAGTTCCATTCCCCGGGAAGCGGAACGAAAGGCCGACGCGGTGCCCACCAGCCTGGTGGGGGCCGGGCGGCTCGATGGAGGGATCCCGGCCTTCGAGCTGTTTGCCGAAACAGGGCTCTGTGAATCCCGTGGCGCCGCCCGCCGGCTCATCCAGCAGGGCGGGGCCTATGTGAACGAGGAGCGTATCGCGGGGATCGACTGCCGCATCGGATCGGCGCACTTGCGGGAGGACGGCATCCTGCTCCGGGCGGGCAAAAAGAAAGTTCACAGGATTTGCGTGGGGTAGTCGATTTTTGTGTTGACTCGCGCGGTGGTGTGGGATAAAAAGGCGAGTCTTTGCGGGGAACGGCTTCCTGAGAAAATCCTTCCATCGATGAACGTTTTGCGGAATGGGTTGTGTTTCGGGACGGATTTGGGCAATGGCCCATTTTGCGAAAGCCTCGTTTTTGGATCATCCCGTTTTGATCTTTTAAATCAAGCTCGACAATCAGGCTGGACCCATAGAGCGGCCGGTGCGTGAGAGCAGGAGCCGCCGGGGAGTGTTTTGGGGCGAGTTTGGGGATTCGAAATTTTTCCGAGTTCGCCGCAATTTTCAGTTTGACTTTTTGAAAGCTTGAGATAAAATTAAAAGATTGCGCTTGTGTTTGGAAGAGAGAAATTGGTTGACAAGCGCGGGATAGTTCTGATAGTCTAGATAGTCCCTGGTGCGATAGGGGGC
>LUZZ01000286.1 GCA_001603845.1 Syntrophobacterales bacterium Delta_01
ATGGTTTATGTTTGAACAAACGAGACAGTATGAACTGGAATGGGGATGATGCCCGGATTTGGCACAGTGAAAGCTCCCCCCAGGTCAGTTTTTCGCTAAGACCCGACAACATTCGAGGAGGTATTCACGTGGCTAAGTTCATCCGTATCGATATGACATCAAAAGAGGTCAGGGTTGACGACTGCCCGGAAAAGTATGCCGGACTGGCAGGCCGGGCGCTCACTTCCAACTTCGTCGCCGAGGAAGTCAAACCGACTTGTCATCCATTGGGCAAAAACAACAAACTGATCTTCGCGCCCGGCTTTCTTACCGGGACCGGTGCGGCCAACTCCGGCCGGATCTCCTGCGGCGCTAAAAGCCCGCTGACCGGCGGTATCAAGGAAAGCAACAGCGGCGGCACCTTTAGTCAGAAAATGGCCAGAATGGGCATCAAGGCGCTCGTGTTCGAGGGGCTTCCATCTGGAGATCAATACTTCGTCGTTAAAGTTGCCATGGACGGAGTGACCATTGACGACGCTCCACTCGAAATCGTGGGCATGGGAAACTACGACGCGATAAAAGCGCTGCAGGACAAGTACGGCGCCAAAGTCGGCGTAGCCGTCATCGGCCCGGCGGGAGAAATGCGGCTTACCGCCGCCAACATTTCTTTTGCGGATCCCGACGGCAATATCCGCAGTGCCGGACGCGGGGGGCTGGGCGCCGTGATGGGTTCCAAGAAGATAAAGGCGGTGGTTATCGACGATACCGACGCTCCCGGCGTCGCTATCTCCCATCCCGAGGCTTTCAAAAGCGCTGCAAAGCGGTTTGCGAAAGCACTCACTACCCATCCGGTTACCGGTAAGGGGCTGGGCAGGTACGGTACCAATGTTCTGGTTAATATTTTGAACGAAGCCGGCGGTCTCCCCACCCAAAACTTCCGCCGGGGACGGAACGAATGGGCCAACGACATCGGCGGCGAGACGATGACCGCAACCATGGAAACCCGTGGCGGCAAGCCGACCCACGGCTGTCATCCGGGGTGCATCATGCGGTGTTCCCAGCACTATGTGGACAAGGGAGGCAAGTATATCACCAGTGGATTTGAGTATGAGACCATCTAGGCTCTCGGTGCCAATGCCGCCATAGACGATCTGGACGTGATTGCTTATGCCGACCGCGAATTCGATGAGGCCGGAGTTGATTCCATCGATGGTTCTGTGGCGGTCGCCGTTGCCATGGAGGCCGGCATCATTCCCTGGGGGGACGGCAAGGCCGCCCTGGAACTTATCAAGGAGATCCGCAAGGGGACTCCCCTGGGCCGGATCCTGGGCTGCGGTGCCGCTGCCGTTGGGCGTATCTACGGAATTACAAGGGTCCCCGTGGTAAAAGGCCAGGCAATTCCGGCTTACGATCCGCGTGCGGTAAAGGGCGTCGGGCTCACGTACGCCACGACACCGATGGGCGCCGACCACACTGCCGGGTATGCGGTGGCGACGAATATCCTGAAGATCGGCGGCTACGTCGATCCGCTCAAAAAGGAAAACCAGGCGGAACTGTCGCGCAACCTGCAAATTGCCACCGCCGCAGTGGACAGTACCGGTATGTGCCTGTTTGTCGCTTTTGCCATTCTGGACATACCGGACGGTTTCAACGCGCTGATCGACATGATTAACGCCCAGTACGACCTCTCGCTTACCGCGGATGACGTGACCGCTCTCGGCAAATCCGTTCTCAAGGTAGAGATCGGGTTCAATGAACGGGCCGGTTTTACCAGTGTCGACAACCGCCTGCCGGAGTTTTTCGAAGAGGAATGTCCTCCGCACAATACCACGTGGGATTTCACGGACCAGGAAATCGATGCGGTATTGAACTTCTAGGCGAATCGGGATCGTAGGGAGGAGGCGGGTGTCGCCGAAGATCGAGCTTCGTGCTTTTATGGATATTGCTGTTCTTTTTCGGGAACGGAACTGGCCAAGTCCGCTCGATTTGGACATCCCGAGAGAGCTTAGCGGGATTGAACTCCTTGATTTACTTGATATTTCTCCGGAAAAGGTCGAGGTTATTTTTGTGAACGGGAAGGCCTTCAATCCGGAAGCAGCCGTGATATCCGGCGGCGACCGGGTGGCGTTGCTTTCTCCGGGAGCGCCCGGCCCTTACCGTGTGTTGCTGGGCTTCAAGAAAATGGATTGAATGGACACATGCTGCTTCCATCGGGCGGACATCGGGGCAATGGTTGTTCGATTGCTTTTGCAAAACAGACGAGAGCATAGAATCCGGTGGAAGCGGAGAGCAGACTCACATGCACGTAGAAGTTCGCCTGTATGCCACGCTGCGACGGTACGCGACGGCCTCCGCCGGGGGAATTTTACATGTGGATGTGCCCGAGGGCGGCAAGGCGGCCGATGCAATCGCCGCAGTGGGGGTGGATGCCGATGAGATCCATTTATTGATGATCAACGGTGTGATCGCTTCTGCGGATCAGGTGCTCGCCGAAGGCGATCTCCTGGGTTTGTTCCCGAGTGTCGGCGGTGGTTGATGGCCCGGCTGGGGGTGGCCTTTAACTGGTCTCACGCCTTTGTATTTTTCATGAGAGTAAAGCGGTGTGACACTGGTTTGATTGCCGGGTATTGCACTCCGGTTCAGCCAACTTGGGCTGCCGTTCCCGGTCCCCCGCCAGGGAATGGAAGGGATGGTCTTCGAGGGACCGGGTCCGGTCAACTACACTTTATCTGTGCCACGGATCGTATCTGTTGTGCCACTTATGGTATCTGTCCCACCAGTCATTGTAATGCACCCGGATTGCTCCGGCGAATCCGTTGAAAAGGAGGTCACCGTTCTCAAGAAACTGCAGAATGGCATAATATCCGTTTCCATAGTTCTCGGGACCCAAAATCGTCAAGTGGACGGTATCGCCCGTATCCCAATCCAGCCCCTGCACTACCCAACCCAGATCGGGAATGTAACCGCCTACGACTGCCATGTTGCCGGAATCACTGTGGAGTGGAATCATGCTGGGTGATGAGACATCCGGCCGCCCCCATGCGGATTCCCATGAGTGTGTCCTGGTATCCCACTGGAAGCGTTCAACTCCGTGCGGTCCAGGGTATGCCGGCCCCATGAGGCCGATCTTAATAAAGTTATTTGGTGCGGCCTTAAGCGCAGGCTCGACCGATTCCGGAATATTGTTCACGACAAAGGCCCCATAACCATGCACGACCACGGACTGCTCCGACTGTATCCATTCGGGCAGGGTCGTATAACCGCAGGTTACCGGAATGGTGCCTGCAATGCGTTCGGTAAAGCCGGCGGGTATTTTGTCGCGCCAGAACGCCACCAAATTCATTTGCTTATTGCCGTCGGTGATGATCACGAGCTTGTCTTTATCTTTGCCAAAACCCATGAGTGTCGGGGAAGACCCGCTCCCATTATCAAACCTTGCAATGGGGGCAACTTCAGTACTCGTTGAATAAGTGCTGGACCATGCACCGTCTGTTGCCTTGTCGGAAATGGTTTTTCCGGTCCATACCAATTTGCGCATGACCGTATTGCTCACGATATAGATACCGTTTTTCTCATCGACGCAAAGCGAGTTGCTCACCCGCTCCCCGGCGGCAAAAGGGTAGAACGACTTGGTTTTGAGGGTGAGCTGCCGATCGATGACCGCCACTCCATTGGTAAAAGTCACGATAATATGACCGTCATAGGTCATGCTCAGCCCCATGGCACGAGCGCCGGTGGTACCCTGAATTTTGAGAACGGGATCGTCGAGTCTGTAGCGAATCTCTATGCCTGCCTCGGGGCGACGCGGATTTTTTAAGGCGATACCGAGTATTACGCCATTGTAGTTAGCGTAGAGCACGTTTTCGCTGCTAACCAGGGTGTAAACTCCATTCCCCATACGCCCGGCATAGTTGTCGCCGAAAAGGGATTTCAGGTAAGCATCCATGTCGCTCGGGGTCATTCCAGCCGCGGGCGCCTCACCAAATGCCTGGAGGGTTTCATCCGAGACTGCCGGATATGTCCCATTCGATATTAGGTCAAGGAGATCCAACTTTGCGACCGGTATCCACTGCTTACCCTTTTTATAAATGTACTGGACGCGGTCCGTGGAAGGCTGCCACATGTAGTCCGGGTTCGTGGAGGCAAGCGTCATGAGGTTACCTGGGCCGCCGTAGCTGATTTTCTCTTTTTCCGGGTCCACCAGGAACGCTCCTTTTGGAGGTCCGTAAGGCGTGGAGTCGCTTGCGGAAGAATCAAAATGCACGATCCCATAAAGCGAAGACGCCAGGTAAGGGTTGGGTGCCGGGCGGTTCACGGGATACGATTTCTTGTTGAAACAGTCCGGTGAGCAGGCCCAAACCGGTGCCGCCCCAAGGGTGAGTACTGCCAGTATGAGCATTGCGAGACCAGCCGTCGCGGGTATACGCTTCATTACGTCTCCTTCTTGTGGTTGGTACTCATCGATCTTTAAAATTCTTGGCATAAGCCCGAAGGTTGCCGATCAGTCCGTGATTCGCGCAAGGACACAACCGGTCAACCTTCATAAATTACCGTGACACAAGGTCCGAAGAAGATAATGAGATCCATTAATGCCTTCTATTGACGCGGCTCGTCACCCCCCTTGCATTGCTAAGCCAGCCCGGTGGCAATGAATTCGCTCTTCTCATGGACAAAGCTCCACCCGAATCGGTTTTCAACCCGACCTTCCTGGACGGCTCTTTGCAATGAGCCTTTTATCCATGTCCTGCATCGCTGATCCTGATTCTCGCCATGGCCGCACTGCCGACAGATTTCTTAACATTTAGAGCAAAATCCAAGCCATTGAATGCCAATGCAACGGGGAGCGTGGCGGGTCGGCGGATTCGGAAAGGAGGAGACCGCCTGAGTTCCCTGAGATAGTATATGGAACTCAGTTTGGGGGGAGACCGATCTTGATCGGATTTTCAGGACGGTCCGGGATTTCGTCGTCCTGCCCGATGGAGGGTGGTATGAGTTTTCTCAAGACCGAACTTCGAACAGAATGGAATTCTGTTTGTCCGGCAACGACTTAGGGCTATAAGTCCGAATTTACCGGTTGAGATAAGTTAATAGCCTCCCGTTGGGGTTCTCAGGAAAAAACAGGATTCGGATGTCGTGCGGCTTTACAGGAGAAGGGATGAAAAAGATCGTCCGTATACCATCGATACCTTTCTGCTTGGCACTCTTGTTGGCGCTGGCGCTCATCTTTTGCCGATACGATTCCGCTTATGCCGAGACTTTGAGGAGACCCAGCGTTCTCATAATTTACCCTTTTGACCGTTTACTGCCGTTCAATACGCTATTTTTTTCGGGGGTCAGCGAAGCTCTGGAGCCGTATGACCTGAACATGTTCGATATTCTCCAGGAAAACCTTGACCTGAACCGGAATTCCAGCAGCGAGTACCTCGATTCCCTGGCTGCCTATTATACTGCCAAGTACGCCTCCAGGAACTTTGACGCGATCATAACGCTTGGTGGGTTGGCCACGGATTTCCTGCTCAGCCGATGTCGCGGACTCTCGCCGAGAACCCCTCTCGTGCCTGTTCTCACAGCCTTCGAGACGTATTCATCCGAGAATGCTTTGAGGAGAATTCTCCCTGTTGTGGTTGATCTGGATCTCCGCCACACCATCAATCTCATCCTTCGCTTGCAACCCAATCTCAGGAAAATATACATCGTCGGGGACAGAAAAGGAGAAGGGGATTTTATCCGGCACGTGCGACAAGTCATCTCGGAGTATAAAACTGGACCGGAATTTGTATTTCTCAATGTGAACCGATATGATGATCTGCTCGCCGCCGCTAAAGTTTTGGACCCGGGTGACGCCGTTCTCTTCATGGCCTATCTCACGGATGGTGCGGGCAACTCCTACTCTTCGCAGTTTGTGGCCAGTAGACTGGCCGAGACTGCTGCCTGCCCAGTGTACGGGATTATGGAAACCTATATACAAAGCGGTGTAGTGGGAGGAGCCATGATGCCGTTCTCTAAGGAGGGCTTGGCCGTTGGCGATATTCTCCTTCGCCTTTTCGGTTTGAAGCCGGATGCACCGGAAGATGAAGAAACAAGGCTCCCCGCCGCAAAGCTCGTCGATGAGCGCGCAATGCTCAGATGGGGGCTTTCGGAGGACGATCTGCCCCCCGGCTACGAAGTCGTGGACCGATCACCTTCCTTGTGGCGCGATTACGGGCGACAGGTGAGCGGCGCCATCACTTTTTTCTTCGTGCAAAGTGCTCTCATTTGTGGACTCTTCATTCAGATCCGGAGAAGGAGAGCGGCTGAGGGTAAACTGCTGGGCACACTGGGGGCTCTCAAGCAAAAACAGCAGGAGTTGAGCGGCGCAATAACACTGCAGAACAATGCTCTCGAAAACCTGCGCGAAAAGGAAACAACACTCCAATCCATACTCTCGACCATCCCGGTGGGTGTCCTGGTTATCGATGCCGGATCCGGAACAGTCCGAATAGCAAACAGGGCCGCAACGGAAATACTCGGTACTTTCCCGGGGGACATGACGGGTACGCCCTGCCCGGAGCTGTTCCGACCGTTCATCGCCGAACAGGCCAACGGATTTTTTCACAATGAGAACCAACCTCTGGAAGACAGTATTTTACTTGATCACGGCAGGGAAATTCACGTGCTCAAGCGGGTTGACCGGGTGTCGCTGGGGGGGAAAGTTCATATCATCGGGTGCTTGCTGGATATCACGGAAAAAAAGCTTGCCGAACAGGACGCTCGCAAACAAGCGGAGCACCTTGTCCACGCCGACAAGATGATATCATTGGGTACAATGGCAGCCGGTATAATGCACGAGATAAACAACCCGAATAATTTTATCTCCTTGAATGCTCCCATGCTTAAAAAGGCTTGGGAGAGCGTGCGGAGAATACTAGACGAATACGCCGCAGAGAACGGGGATTTCCTTGTGGAAAAGACCCCATATTCGCGAGCCAGGAAGCACATCCCCATCCTCATAAACGGTATCGTCGAAGGCTCGGAGCGCATACGGAATATTGTCGGGGACATGAAGGAGTTCGTATCCCAGAAACCCTTCGAGGCTAAAGAGGAGGTGGCGATAAATTCCGTTTTGAAATCTTCGCTGAACCTCCTGGCGAGTAAGTTGAATAAATCCACGAAATACCTGCACGTGGAGTATGGCGAGAATATACCGACAGTGGCTGCGAATGCCCAGCGTGTGGAGCAGGTGTTAATCAACCTGATCCTGAACGGCGCCGAGGCGCTGACCAGCATGGAACAGTCTTTGTGGATACGATCGTATTATGAATCCGCACAGGAAAAGGTTGTCGTGGAGATTAGAGATACCGGCCAGGGGATTCAACGCGAGCACCTGAACAGGATTTTCGACCCCTTTTTCACAACCAAACGGGAAAAAGGAGGGACCGGCCTGGGTCTGGCCATTTCGCAGAAAATAGTCGAGGCTTACGGCGGGCGCATAGTGATCTCGTCGCCTGTGGGGGAAGGCACCACCGCTGTCCTGACGCTTCCCGCAGTCAACGAGAGCAGCAGGAGCGACTCATGAGCATCCAAACTTTTCCCGACCATCCTATATTGCTCGTGGACGATGAAGCACAGGCACTGGAGAGTTTTTCCATCATTCTCGATTTCAACGGCGTCAACAACCTGCTCCCATGCCAGGACGAATCCATGGTCATGGACATCCTCGAAAAAAATGACGTGGAAGCCGTGCTGCTGGATATGATCATGCCGACCGTTTCGGGGGAGAGTCTGCTCGATGAGATCACTTTGAAGTATCCCGATATTCCCGTCATTATGATTACCGCCGTCAACGATGTTCAGACCGCTTTTCGGTGCATGCGCAAGGGGGCGTTCGACTACTTGACCAAGCCTGCCGACGCCGATCAACTCGCCTCCACCGTCAAACGCGCGATCGACCACCACTCGGTGAAGCGGCAAAAAAACCTGCTGGTGCACCACATACTCACCGACAGCCTCGAAAGGCCGGAGGTGTTTTCGGAAATCGTCACGAAGGACAGAAAGATGATGAGCCTGTTCATGTACTGCGAGGCCATAGCGCGCGGGAATGAACCGGTGCTTATCACCGGCGAGACGGGAGTGGGCAAGGGACTTTTCGCGCGAGCCATCCACCTTGCAAGCGGCAGGCGGGGCGAGTTCGTTGTGGTGAATGTTGCGGGGGTGGATGATCATGCATTTTCCGACACCCTTTTCGGGCACAGGAAGGGTGCCTTTACAGGGGCGACCGAGGTACGCAAAGGGCTTATTGAAACGGCCGCGGGCGGGACGCTGTTTCTCGACGAGATCGGGGACCTGTCGGGCGGCTCACAGGTCAAGCTGCTCAGGGTACTCCAGGACCGGGAGTACTTTCCGCTCGGATCGGACAAGCCGCGCGCGGTTGAAGCGAGGATTGTGGTGGCGACCAACAGGGAACTGGATCAGCTCGCGACCGATGGCTCCATGCGTCAGGACCTCTATTATCGGCTGAGGACCCATCACGTGCACGTTCCGCCCCTGCGTGAGCGAATCAACGATGTTCCGTTGCTCCTGGACTGCTACATCGAAGAGGCTGCACAGGAATTCGGCAAGCCCAGGCCGCACTATCCGCCGGAGCTCATACAGCACTTGATGGCCTACAATTTCCCCGGGAATATCCGGGAATTGCGGGCGATGGTCTATGACGCCGTCGGCAAACACTCTTTCGGAGTGATGTCGATTGGCTGTTTCCGGGAACACATGGACCAGGGACATTCTGAAAGAGGGGAGCCGGTCGTGGATGCCGGGATTTTTCAGAATGTGGAGAAGCTCCCGACCATAAAAGAGGTATGTAAAGCCCTTGTTGCCGAAGCGATGTCCAGGGCGCGGAATAATCAGAGACTCGCTGCCGCCATGTTGGGAATTACGCCGTCGGCGCTAAACAAGAGGCTGAACCAGTGAGCAGGGGCTTCCCTACCGATGACGGCCGCGGCAAGGGGGCTTCAGGAATTCGGAATGGCGTTAAACTTTATCGAGTTCAAAGTGTTTGCGAGGACTTTTACCGACGTGTGCCGGAGAACACGATAAAGGGGAGATCTTGATTCCATGTGCCTGTCCTAATCCACTGAATCTCGGCGCCAGCTTTTTCTTCCGTAGGCAATTCCCAGCTTGTCCATTCGTTTGCGGAGGGTATTGGGGTGGATGTTCAGGATCTGCGCCGCTCCGCCCGGCCCGTTGATCTTGCCGCCGGCCTTCTCCAAAGCCTGCCGGATGTGCCGGGCGTTTATCTCCTTCAACGATGCGAGGGGCCGGTCTTCACTCGAATGTCGGACGGCCCCGCAGTATTCGGACACTACCGGGGGGAGCAGCATTTCAAAAGACAGGGGACCATGCCGGTGGTGGATCAAAGCTCGTTCCACCGTGTTCTCCAGTTCCCGTACGTTGCCCGGCCAGTCGTAGTTGATGAGCCTGTTTACTGCACCGGGGGCCAGGGCGGGGCGTTCTTCGAGTTTTAATTCCATGGATTTGCGGTGGATGAAATGATGTACCAGCGCCGGGATATCCCCCTTCCTCTGCCTTAGCGGAGGGATAATGATTGGAAATACGTTGAGGCGGAACCACAGATCTTCCCGGAATCTACCGGTGGCGACCATTTCCTCCAAGTTCCTGTGCGTGGCCGATATGACGCGGATGTCCACCGGTATGGAACGGGTCCCCCCCACGCGTTCGATTTGTTTGTTTTGAAGGACGTGCAACAACCTGACCTGCGCCTGAAGCGGGAGTTCTCCAATCTCGTCAAGAAAGATGGTTCCTTTGTCGGCCCGCTCGAAGCGCCCTCTTTTCTGGGCTATGGACCCCGTGAACGCTCCCTTCTCGTGACCGAAAAGCTCGCTGTCCAAAAGAGTTTCGGGGATGGCTCCGCAGTTCACCTTTATGAACGGTCCCTCCTTGCGCGGAGAAGCGCTGTGGATCGCGTTGGCAATGACCTCCTTCCCCGTGCCCGTCTCCCCGAGCAGCAATACGGGGCTGTCGAGGGGGCTCACCTGTTCGACCATTTTCATCACTGCCTGTAGACCGAAATCCGAGCCGACGATTTCTTCTCCGGACACCGATCTCAACTCGTTGAGAAGATACCGATTGTCATCGGCCAGCATCTGCTTGAATCGAACGACTTCCTGGTGCTTCAATGCGTTTGCCATGGCAATGGCAAACGGCTCATGCAGCAGCCGTAGCAAGCGGGCATGTTCGTCGGTGTATCGGTTCGAGCCGTCCGCTATCAGTCCGAGGCTTCCGATTTGATTTCCTTCAAGCTTGAGGACCATGGTCATGAGGGAAACGTCCCCTTTCAGTCCCAGCCTCTCCAACGACTCTCTGAAAACCCATTTCGGAGTGGGCTGGTCCACAATGCGGACGACTTCTTCACTCTTCAAAAAGGCTTCCCATTCCATGCGGCCTGCCTCCGGCAGCGGCACGACCTGCTCGTAGCCTTCCGGAGGATCGGCGCCGGCCAACGCGACGAACTGCAGGACGTTCAGATCCGAATCCTTGATATGCAGGCTCATCTGAACCACGGGAATGAATTGCCTGATGTACTCGTAGCAGCGCTTCAACGCTGTTTTGATATCCAGGCTGCTGCAAAGGCGCAACGTTGCCTCACGGAAAAAAAGATTCACATCCCAGTCCGTCATTTTCCCCTCGATTCCAACATCCCGGATCGAATTATCGGCCACGGGTCATCCCATCGGGCTTCAATTTTACAATGGGGTAAAAATGAACCATAGCATAATAATTTTTACCCTATAAGGTAAATAATTTCCTTCCGAAAAGTGGGTTCCGATGTAACTCATTGAATT
>LUZZ01000287.1 GCA_001603845.1 Syntrophobacterales bacterium Delta_01
CCACCATATCGTCGAAAATGATCACCCTCCGCCCTTTTACGTTGCCCACGATGCGCGGATAGTGCCCGTTTTCTTCACGGTAATCCATGAGGGCCAGGTCCAGCTTGAGCATGGACGCAAACAACCGCGCCCGCTCGACGCCTCCCGAATCCGGCGCCACGATGATCTCGTCTCCACGGAGCAGGGGCTTCAGTTCGGCCGCAAATATCGCCGTGCCCTGGAGGTTGTCCACCGGGATCTTGAAAAACCCCTGGATCTGGTCCGCGTGCAGCTCCATCGTGATCACGCGGTCCGCACCGGCCACCGCCAGCAGGTCGGCCACCATCTTGGCGCCGATGGCCACCCGCGGCTTGTCTTTCTGGTCCTGGCGCCCGTAGCCGTAATAAGGAATGACGGCGTTCACGCGCCGGGCCGACGCCCGCTTGAGAGCATCGATCAGGACCAGCAGCTCCATCAGGTTCTCATTCACCGGGGGACAGGTGGACTGGAGGATGTAAGTGTCTTTTCCCCTTACATTCTCGTGGATCTCCACCCGGATCTCCCCGTCGCTGAACCGCCCGACCAGCGACTTGCCGGGGTTCACTCCCAGCTCGCGGCAAACCCTCTCGGTAAGCAGATGATTCGAATTCCCGGAAAATAGACTGAGACGGCTCCACATTGTTCGGATTCGCCCGACCAGGGCCCCCTGGCGCGTCCTGTTCGGACCGCCCGGCCCGGATAAAAATGGCTGGGGCGGGAGGATTCGAACCTCCGAATGCGGGTTCCAAAGACCCGTGCCTTACCGCTTGGCCACGCCCCAAACGAACTCAGCCCTGCACGGCGATTCCCGCTGAAACACCCGCAAGGCGCTCTTTCCACCACACGCCGGTCCCGTGTTCCGCCCTTCCCGGCAAAAAAGGCGCGGGCACTCCCCGTTTATGATTTCAGGCGGCCGGGCCGTTTCTTTCAAGGCAACCAAGAAATCCGGAACCTGCCGGACGGCAGTCCGGCGGGCCGGTCACGGCCGCGATTCCATCCCGGCATCCGGAGCGCCGATCACTTCCGCGGCACACACCCAGAACCCTTCCCAGGCCGCCCGCGCTTCGGCTGCCACCGCGTGCGCCGCCCCCCCGGATCCAAATATGCCGAAGACCGTGGGGCCGCTTCCGCTCATGGCCGCAGCCGGAGCGCCACGCTCCAGCAGCCATCGTTTCAGGTCGGATACAACCGGGTGCCTGGACGCGGTAACCGGTTCCAGGTCGTTTTGGACGAACTCCGCCAGCCGCCATGGATCTGCGCTGAAATTCCTTAGTGTAATTTGAGAACCGCCTCTTGTCAATTTCAAACTTTGGTACACCCAGGCGGTCGGCACGCTCAGAGGAGGTTTGATGAGGACCAGGGGATAGCCGGGCACTTCGCCCGCAAATTCCAGCTTCTCCCCCACGCCGGTGGCCAGCGCCGGCCTCCGGTACAAAAAGAAGGGCACGTCGGCCCCCAGCCGCAGGGCCAGCCGCTCCAGCTCGCCGCCGGAAAGCGGCTTTCCGAAATGTTCGTTGAGCGACACCAGCACCCCGGCCGCATCGGAGCTGCCGCCCCCCAGCCCGGCCCCGGAAGGGATGGCCTTGTCCAGCCTCATGCGCACCCCGGAGCGGTTCCCTGTCGCTTCGCGGAACAGGTCCGCGGCCCGCCAGGCCAGGTTCTGCGCATCGTGCGGGATCTCGGGCTCGCTGCACTCCAGGCTCACCGGCCCTTCGCCGGCCTCCACCTCGATTCCGATGCGGTCGAAGACCGTAACCGGGAGCATCAGGCTGGATATGTCATGGTATCCGTCCGGGCGCTTGCCCGTGACTTCCAGCCACAGGTTGATTTTCGCGGGGACCGCGGTCTCGATCGTCAATTCCGGCCGGCCTCTTTTCCCGTGCTACTTTCCGCCCGACTTCTGGACGTAGCGCATCCGAAGATCGTAGAGCACCGATTTGAGGAGCCGGTCTTCGTCGGCGTCCAGGTTCCCCTTGGTCTTTTCCTGGAGCATTCCCAGCGTATCGATGATCTGCTTTGCCAGCGGCAGGTCCACCCGCGTCCGGTTCGTTTCGGGCTCGGGGATCTCCCCTAGGTGCACGAGCGCCGAGGAACTAAGCGAGAAGACAAAGGTAGCGAGCGTCACTTCCGGAAACGGGCCACGGTCCGCTTCCCGCTCCCGGCCGGCCTCATCGGCCTCATCGGGCGCGGCCTCTTCCCGCTTCTCCGCACCGCTTTCCGCGGCAGCCTCCCGCGCGGGCTCCTTTTCTTCCTCGTCGCTGAACCTGCGCCGGTCCTTTATAACGAATCCCTTATCCTCGTCCTTTTCCGCCATGGCAATCCTTTCTTACGGATGACGGATATCGGGTGTCGGGTGTCGGAAAAAAAACGTCCCCCACCCGATCTGATATCCGATACCCGATATCCGCTATCTGGCACCCGCTATCTGATACCCGCCACCCGTCCTCCGTCCTAAAGCTCTATGCTATGAACCAGGTCCACGTTGTCCAGGGCAAGCAGTTTTTCCTTCACCTCGGGGGTGATGGGCGTATCGGTCCTGAGGAATATAATGTTTTGCCCCCGTTCGAGCACCTGTCCCACGTTCATCAACGAAATATTTATGTTGTTGCTGCCCAGGCAGGAGCCGATGGCGCCGATGGTGCCCGGAGTGTCGATGTTGTAGATGAGCACCAGGTGCCCTTCCAGGGCGGCTTCCAGGCGGAAGTCGTTGATGCGCACCATTCGCGCCTCTTTCTTACCGAAAATGGTGCCCGCCACCAGGTTTTCCTGCTCGGACGTCTTGACGTGGATGCTGATCAGGTTGGTGAAATCCTCCGCTTCGGTGCGCACCGATTCGGTCACCTTGATGTTTCTTTCCTTGACGTGGATGGGGACGTTCACGAAATTGACCATGTCGCCCATGATGGGAGTCAGCATGCCCTTGAGGATGGAAACCGTCAGGGGCTGGGTGGTCAGGGCGGCGGCCTCGCCCACGTATTCGATGGAGACTTTCTGGATCCCGCCCTTGGTGATCTGGGTGAGCACGCACCCCAGCTTTTCGGCTAGCCCCAGGTACGGGCGAAGGGTCGCCAGTACGGACCCGTCCAGGTTGGGAGCGTTCACCGCGTTGCGGATGGTCCCCTTGAGCAGAAAATCGGCCACCTGGTCGGCCACCGCCACCGCCACGTTCTCCTGGGCCTCTTCGGTCGAAGCCCCTAGGTGCGGGGTCACAACGACCTGTTCCAGTTCGAGCAGCGGGTTCCCGTGGGGCGGTTCGCTGGTGAAGACATCCAGCGCGGCCCCGGCGACGATCCCTTCCTTTATGGCGTTGCAGAGGTCCGCTTCGTTGACGATGCCGCCCCGGGCGCAGTTGAGCACGAACACGCCCCGTTTCATTTTCCGGAAAGCGTCCGCGTTGATGAGGTTTCTGGTTTCGGAGGTCATGGGGGTGTGGACGGTGATGTAGTCGGCGCGGGCGTAGAGTTCATCGAGGCTCACGCCCTCTATCCCCAGGCTGTCGATCACCTCGGAGTTGATGTACGGGTCGTAGCCGATCACCTGCATCTTGAGCCCCATCGCGCGGTCGGCGACCACGCGGCCGATCCTGCCCACCCCGATGATTCCCAGGACCTTGTTGAACACCTCCTTGCCCTTGAAGCGCTTCTTTTCCCACTTCCCGGCCTTGAGAGAGCCGGACGCCTGAGGAATATTGCGGGTGAGCGCCAACATCATGGCGATGGCATGCTCGGCGGTGGTGATCACGTTCCCCTCGGGGGTGTTCATGACCACGATCCCGCGCTTGCTCGCCGCCTCCACGTCCACGTTGTCCAGTCCTATCCCGGCGCGGCCGATCACCTTCAGATTGTCGGCGTTTTCCAGCACGTCCGCCGTGACCTTGGTCCCGCTGCGTATCACGAGGGCGTCGAATTCCCTGATCACCTGCCGGAATTCTTCCGGGGTAAGCGTGGTGTTGACTTCTACCTGAAACCCCGGAATTTTGGTTAACTTCTCCAGACCTGATTCGGAAAGATTATCACTGACCAAAATTTTCATCTATGCCTCCAGCCCCCCGAGCGGCCTTCCCCCGGCTTTCTCCGCCCCCGGAAAAACCGCCCCAAATAGATAATTCCCGCCAAAAGCGGGAAAGAGAGAACTTTCACTTAGGAAGATTATTTATTAGGAGAATGCGCAAAACGCAAACTCAAAAAAGCAAAATCAGGCCCCCCGCCTAAAATTTTGAAGCTAGCATTCCGGCAGGCGGCGCGTCAAGGTTCAAGTGGCGGCCGCTATGGGGGCGACGATGCCGAAGGCCGGCGTTTTTAAAAGAACGGGAAAAAGCTTCCTCCGCCCCCCCCGGATTCGGCAAAAAGAAGACGAACTGCGCCTCAAGCCGCTCGACAAATGCACCCGGTTCGCCATACGTTATAAAAGGGTGAGCGAACCGACCCACCGGGAAGTTCCATATGGCCGGGAAATCCCGATTATCGGGATTTCCCATTGAAGCAGGCGAAACGATAATTACATTGCACTGGACTACAGACCATGATCGAGGCCTCATTGACTTCCAAGACAGCATCTCCGAAACATTCCGCCGTCATGTTCGATGCGGACGGCACCCTGCTGGACACCATCCAGGACCTTGCCGACAGCATGAACGAAACGCTCGGGCACTTCGGGTTTCCGACTCACGAAACCGAACGGTACAAGTATTTCGTCGGCGATGGGATGGAAAACCTGGTCAAGCGCGCCGTTCCGGCCTCCGTGAGATCTGACCCGGGAACGGTGGCCGGATGCCTGCAGATGATGCGCGACATCTACGACCTGAACTGGAACAACAAAACCAGGCCCTATCCGGGCATCCCGGACATGCTCGATGCCCTGTCCGAGCGCGGCATCACATTGGTGATACTTTCCAACAAGCCAGACCAATTCATGCAAAAGATCATCGGGGAAATGCTCCCGGCCTGGCGGTTCGCAGTCGTCATGGGCGAGCGGCCGCCGATCCCCCGGAAACCCGACCCGTCGTCGGCCCTGGAAATCTGTTCGAGGCTTTCCCTGCAGCCGGAAGACTTCCTCTACCTGGGAGACACCGCAACCGACATGCTGACGGCCAATGCGGCCGGGATGTACGCCGTTGGGGCGCTGTGGGGATTTCGCACCGAGGAGGAACTGCTGGCGGCCGGGGCCAGGCGGGTGATCCGCAGGCCCATCGAATTGCTGGACCTGCTGTGAGGCGACAGGCGCCGCCCCCGGCGCAGGCTTTCGGATAACACCGACACCCCGTACCGTACGACTTTTTCCGCCGCCCGACACTCGTTATCCGAACTCTGTTTATCCGCCATCCGCTAGGAAGAACGCATGGATACCACCCTCAACGACCACAGCCCGGTAATCGCCGCCGGCTGCCGGACCCCGTTTCTTCGCGCCGGGACCGGGTTCAGGGATTTTTTGACTTACGACCTGGCCCGCATCGCGCTCAAGGGGATCATCGACCGGTCGGGCCTTCCGCCCGACGAAATCGAACACGTGCTGTTGGGCTGCGTGCTGAACGAGCCCAGGACCAGCAACGTGGCCCGCGAGGCGGTCATCGGGGCCAATCTGCCGCTGAAAATTTCCGCCAGCACCATCTCCATGGCCTGCATTTCCAGCGCCCAGGCCACCTCCCAGGGTGCGGGGCTCATCGCCTGCGGCCGGGCGAACACCATCATCGCGGGGGGGACGGAATGCCTGAGCGATATCCCGATCCTGCTGCGCCGCCCGCTCCGGCAAAAGCTGATGGAGATGCGCCGCCTGAAAAAACCGCTCGACTGGGTGAAATGGGCCGCCGGGCTCCGGCCGCGTCACTTTCTGCCCGAGATCCCGGAGGTGGCGGAGTTTTCGAACAACCTCACCATGGGGCAGAGTTCCGACAGGCTGGCGGCGAGGTGGGGCGTGAGCCGGGAAGAACAGGACCGGTATGCCCTGAGGTCCCACCGGCTTGCGGCCAAAGCCGCCGAAGAGGGGTTTTTCGCCGATTCGATGCTCGGCGTGCCGGTGCCGCCCCGGTTCAAAACCGTGGAGCAGCACGATAACGGCATCCGAGGCGACACGACGCTCGAAAAGCTGGCGCAGCTCCCCCCGGCGTTTTACTTCCCGTTCGGGAGCGCCACGGCCGGGAACTCCTCGTTTCTAAGCGACGGGGCGGCGGCGGTGCTCCTGATGTCGTATCGCCGGGCAAGGGAACTGGGATACAACCCGGCGGCGCGGATCGTGGGTTTTACCTTCACCGGGTGCGATCCCTACGAAGAGCTGCTGCTCGGCCCCGCCTACGCCGTCCCCAAACTGCTGGACGAAACCGGCACCGCGCTTTCCTCGATAGGCGTATTCGAGTTCCATGAAGCCTTCGCCGGCCAGCTCCTGGCGAACCTCAACGCGCTGGACAGCGACCGTTTCGCCAGGGAAAAACTGGGGCGCGGCGCGGCGGTGGGACGGATCGACGTCGAGCGGCTCAATACCCGCGGCGGTTCGCTTTCGGTGGGACACCCGTTCGGGGCCACCGGGGCGCGGCTTCTCATCAACGCCTGCGCCAGGCTGCGCGACGAAAACGAGAACCTGGCGCTGATCGCAAGCTGTGCCGCCGGGGGACTCGGCCACGCCATGCTTTTGGAGCGACTGAGCTGACAGAGGGATGTTCCATGGATTTTTTCAGGCTGGAAAAACACGAGGACGGCGACCTGTTCGCTTTTATCGGCAATCCCGAGGGCCGTGTCAACACGCTCAGCGCGCGCATGCTGACCGAACTCGAAGAAGTGCTCGACCGGGCGGTCTCGGAAACCGCCCCCCGCGCCCTGGTCTTCCTCAGTGCAAACGACGACAATTTCATAGCGGGCGCGGATATCCGCCAGTTCGAACAGATCACCGATGCCGCCCGGGGCTCCGTCATGCTGGACAGGGCGCACTCCGTTTTCGACCGCATGAACGCCCTTCCCTTTCCGGTCATCGCCGCCATTCACGGCCCGTGCCTGGGCGGCGGGTACGAGTTCGCCCTGGCGTGCCATTTCCGGATCGCCACCGACTGGCCCAAAACCATCATCGGGCTTCCCGAAGTGAGGCTGGGGCTGTTTCCGGGAGCGGGGGGCACGCAGCGGCTGCCACGCCTCATCGGGGTGCAGCGGGCGCTGCCCCTGATGCTTGCCGGAAGGACCGTCGACGCCCGCCGGGCCAAGCGGCTGCGGATGATCGACCTGGCGGTGTTTCCCGGAAACCTCGCCGACACCGCCAAACGGTGCATTCCCTATTTCCTCAAAAAATTCCCCCGGCCGGCCCCCCGGTCCGGCATCTTCTCGCTCGACGGGCTCCTGAGATCGGTGCCGGCGGCGCGCAAAGCCTATTTCGGCTTGGTGCGCCGGCGGGTGCAAAAGGAAACCGCAGGCAACTACCCCGCTCCCATGCGCCTCATCGACTGCGTGGAGGCCGGGTTTTCCGGAAGCATGGAAAATGGGTCCCGGGCGGAAGCCGAAGCCCTCGTTCCCCTGGTCCTGTCCGAGGAATCCAGGGCCATGCGCGGCCTGTTTTTCATGCAGACCGCGCTCAAGAAAAAAGATTTCGGCACGCCCGCGGAAGTGGACCTCATCGGGGTCCTGGGAAGCGGGTTCATGGGCGAGGGCATCGCGGCCGTTTCGGCCGAAGGCGGCTACCGGGTGGCCCTGGAGGACGTCTCGCCGGAAAATATCACACGGGCCCTTGCCGGCATCTGGAAATACTTCGACCGCAAGGTCCGCACCCGCCGTCACAATCCCGTCGAACGCGACCGGCTCACCAGCCTGGTCTCCCCCGCCCCGGACTACGGCCCCCTGGCGCGGGCCGGGCTGATCATCGAAGCCGTTTTCGAAGACATCGACCTGAAGCGGCGCGTGCTCGCGGAAGCCGAAGCGGCCGTTCCCCCCGATTGCATCTTCGCTTCGAACACGTCCGCCATCCCCATCGCCCGGATCGCGGAGGCATCCGGACGGCCCGGAAACGTCATCGGGATGCACTATTTTTCGCCGGTCACCAAAATGCCGCTCCTGGAAGTGGTGGTGCCCGAAGGCTGCTCGGACCGCACCGTGGCCACGGCCGTAGCGGTGGGCCGCAGGCAGGGCAAGACGGTGATCACCGTGAAGGACGGCCCCGGGTTTTATACCACGCGCGTCCTCATGCCGTTCATGTTCGAGGCCATAAAGGTCATCGAGGAAGGGGCGGCGGTGCACATCGTGGATGAAGCCATGCGGACCTTCGGGTTCCCGGTGGGGCCGCTCCGGCTGATGGACGAGGTGGGGCTGGAGATCGCCGTCCACGTGGCGGGCGAGCTGGGGGAATTTTTCTCCGAGCGGGAACTGCACATCCCGCCGGTGCTCGATGAAATGCTGAAAGCAGGATATTCGGGCAAAAAGAAGGGCCTGGGGTTCTACGATTACCGGCCGCGGCTGCGCGACCGGATGACAATTGCCGGCTTCGAGCTTCCGAGGCCCGTAAACGTCAAAGTCTACAAGTTTTTCGGCCCCCGGAAACACCGCCGCATCGAACCGGCGGAAATCCGCAGGCGGCTCGCCTGCCTGATGGTGAACGAAGCCGCCCTGTGCCTCCAGGAAGGGATCATCGCCGGCCCGGAAGACGGCGATATCGGAGCGGTGTTCGGGCTGGGGTTTCCGCCGTTTCTGGGCGGCCCTTTCCGGTACCTGGACACCATCGGGTCGGCCGGGTTCGTCAAAGAAATGGAAGCGCTGGCGGAAAAATTCGGCCCCCGCTTCGAACCCGCCCCCATCCTGGCGCACATCGCCCGGGAGGACGAAAAATTCTATCCGGCGGCGGGGGCGTAGGCTTTTTCGCCTTCCCGCACTCATGCCTCGGAACGGGCAGGAGGCAAAGACGCCGGATTCCCGCCCAAGAGTGCTGCGGGAATGACGGTTTTTGCCAACTCCTTGACGGTCTCGCGCAGTTCGGGGTCCGAGACGTGCTTCACTCCACCGGGGCAGGCGAAAATCTGATCACTACGGAAATCTTTTAACCGCCTTCGGTGGCAATACCGGCCGCATCCCAAAACTTCCCCCGCCTCCGGGTACCGAGCACGGGTCTTGCATAAATACCCGGCGGAAAACCATACGGAGGCAGCCATTATGTCCGTAAAAGTGCATCATCCAAACGTCCCCGGCTCCATTGCACCCAATGGAAAGCCGGTTTCGAACCAATCGACCTCGCAGCGCAACAAGATTTTCGAGTACCTGCTCAACGCCATCAACGTCAAAAAAGACGACGGCGTGCAAGACGGGGAAACCGCCGCCGTCCTCCAGCATAGAAGGCCCCCCAGTTCGATGATAACCAATCAAGGCGACCATCGGGCGGCGGCCAATATCGCCCAGCCTCCGGCCCCGATGCAAAATACGAGCATCATGGCCGCATCGGCGCTCATTTCCCTGGCAACGCTCACCTCGGGCCCCAACCGGCTCAGCAGTTTTTGCACGATGGGCTCGGGCACGGCGGGGCGAGCCGGGGCGGCAATGGCGCTCCTGAACGCTTCCACCGCCGGAAGCAGCTCCGCCGAGCAAACCCGGGGAATCGGCAACCTCTGCGCCCGGTTCGAATCGGGGGATACGGGCCCGGACACCATCGGCTTCGACCCCAAGGGAGGGACATCCTACGGGACTTTCCAGATTTCCTCCCGAGCGGGGACCATGGACCGGTTCCTCGACTACCTTTCGGAAAAAGCCCCCGGCCTCGCCAATCGGCTCAAGGCCGCCGGGCCGGCCAACACCGGCAGCCGCCACGGTAAAATGCCCGCGGTGTGGCAAAAGATCGCGGCCGAAGACCCGGAGCGGTTTTCCAAATTGCAGTACGATTTCATCGAGCAGACCCACTACCTGCCGGCCCTGCACGAAATACAGGAACGAACGGGCGTGGACCTGGGCCGGTCCCCGAAAGCCGTGCAGGAAGTGCTGTGGAGCACCGCCGTCCAGCACGGACCGCTTGGCGCCGCCAAGATTTTCAGCCGTGCCGTTGCGCGCTCGCGGAAAAAGTCGGGCGACCTTGCCGCGTCGAAGCTCATCGGGTCCGTTTACGGGATGCGGGCCGGCCAGTTCGGCTCCTCTCCCGCCGACATCAGGGCCGCCGTCCGAAACCGGTTCAAGCAGGAAGGCAAGCTCGCCCTGGCGATGCTCGCGGAACCGTCTTCCCCGGACGGCGTGAGGGCGTAACCCGGTACGCCGCGGCCGGCATGCATCGGGAAATTATTGCGCATCCGGCCTGAAAAAAATTCCCATTCCGGCGGCAACGCCCGGAAAAAAATCGGCGCTCAAATCATAACATCTTGATTTACCTGCATTAAATTAATCAACCAACCTCTGGCATCATCATTGCTCATCCAACCCCTGCGAAGACGTATCCCTTTAACCTTAGCGGATGGGGAAAATGCAGGCAGGGTCGTTAAACGCAGCGATGCTGCTCGCCAAGGTACTGGAAGGCGAGCGCGGCAAGATAGGAAACGGAATCGCCAAGTCGGACTTTGCGGGCGAGCTCAAGAAGCTGCTGCCCAAAAAGAACGCCAAGACCGGGACTACCGGGACCTCCGAATCGGCAACCGTCCAAACCGGTTCCGGCGAGGTCCCCGAAGCCCTGAAGGCCGTAGGCGCCGAACAAACGCAGACTTCCACCCAGGCTGCCGAATCCACCGGGAAGTACCGGACCGCCCGATCTTCCACCGATGCCGCGGCAAAGATAAAAACCCTCAACAACCGGGCGAAAAACAGCAAGACCCTGTACATCACCGACCCGGTGCTGGTCGAATCGACCCTGGCCAAGCTCCACTACCCGCCCGACACCATCAAGGCAGCCGAAAGCATGCGCGCCAGGGACGGATCGATTTCACTCAAGGATTTCGCGAACCTGCTCCAGAAAAAGGCGGACACCACCGCCGCTACTGCCGCTTCGGCGCAGGGGACGGCGGCCGCGGCGGAAAAAGTGCTGATTCCGGCGGCGGCGGCGCGCGCCGTTATTGCCGCCATCGCGGCAAAGACTTCCGGCTCCGGGCACGGTTCGACCCAAAGTTCCAGCAAGACGCTCAAAAGCAGCATCGCCAAGCAGGTCCCGGCCGGGAAGGAATATTATACCGTGGAGGAGTTCCAGGGGCTTTTGGAAAACATCCTGGAAAAGGCCAGCGGAACGACGACGGAAACGGCGGCGACGGTGCAAAAACAAGGCGCCGTCACCACGCGGAAGCTCAACGACAGTACGTCTGAAAAAGAAGAACCCCGGATCTCGGGCCAGGTGGACGTCGCTCCGAAGCAGGGGCAGACGGAAAGCATCGCCGCCACGGTGCTTCCTTCCTTCATTTCCGATAAGCCCGGCGACAGGGAGCAGGGAAAAGCCCGCGCCGGAACGGCCGCCGCCCGGCCGGCAGGGCCGGAGAAAACCGGCGCCGATACCCGGCGGGATATCCAAACCCCGGTATCCTCCGACGGGGCCGAAACGGCCGAAAAGACTCCTGCCGGCAGCAGCGGCGCGCAGACCGCTTCCGGCGCCGAAGCCGCGCAGGCCGAACTTGCCGAAAACCTTCCGGCAAATTCCGGCCGGACCGGCGAGCGCGACCGGTTTCATCCCGATGCCGCCGACCGGCGCGGCGCCCCCGACCGGCAGCCGCAAACCGCCGAAGGCAAAACGGGCACCGGGGAGGCCAAAAACATCGCTTCGTCCGCCGTATCGGATACGATCGTTTCCGCGGACGGGAGTTCCACCCGGACCGAATCGCCGGCGTCCGAAGAACTGGCGCGGGAAGCCGCCCGGTCCTTCGAACAGCTCCGGGTCTCCCAGGTTTCCGTTTCCCGGCCCGCGGCGCAGGAAAAACCGGTGCTCCACGGGCAGGACGTGGCCGCCGTCGCCAAGGAGATGGGGAAAAACCTCAAGGTCTCCGAACCGGCGTCCGATGCCGCGGCCCTGCATGCCGGATCGGCCCATTTCCAGGGAGACCGCATCGAGATGAGCCAGATGCAGCAGACCCCCGGAGACGGCCTCAGCTACTACGACCCGTCACGGTCGGCGGAAATAGCCCAGTTCTACCGGGAACACGCGGCCGGCGCCGGAGGCCACCAGCTCGTCCTGGAGGTGGAACCTTCCGAGTTCGGTAAGATGAGCATCAAAATCGACGCGAAAAAAGACGACGTTTCCGCCGTGGTCCTCACCGAAAACGAACCGGCAAGGCACGCCCTTCTCCGAAATTCGCCCGAGCTTCGCCAGAACTTCCAGGACCAGGGCCTGAATCTCGGCAGGTTCGAAGTCAACGTGAACCGGGAAAACACCGGCGGCAACAACTCCCCGGAACCGCAAAAGCAGCAGACCCCGGGCACTCCGAACGCCAGGAAAACCTCCGCCCCCGCTGCCGCCGTCCGCACCGCACCCGTCTACGCCAGGACCGGCGGCACCCTTTCGCAGGTAAGCATTTTTGCCTGAAACTTTCCGTCTGAAGCTCTTCGCCTGCCCGGTACAAGTCATCCCCACCGGCATAACGACTTCCATCAAAGATGCCGTTCCTTGAAAAAGCGCGGAGGAAGGCTTCCGGGGCCGTTGTCCAAATCCTTTAGCCCCGCCGGCGCCCAAGCTCCGGCTTGGGCATCCCCGGTGAGAAGCTCAAGCTTCTGCTCAGGACCAACAGGAAGCAGGAACTTCCAAGGTTCGGTCCCCAAATTGGAGTTTGGGATTCGGCAGAAAGACACCGGATTCCCGCCCAAGTACTCTGCTGAAATGACGATTTTGGCGGTTTTACCTCAATTTGTGAGACCCCACGTTGGGACAACGCCCCCTTTCCTCGCACCTTCCGGGATTCAGGGGCGGGCATAGCGACAAGAACGCCGGTCCCCGGCTCGGAAGCGCTGCCGACACGACGCAGGGGACGGGTTTGCCGGACAAAGGCAGCCGGTTCGAGGACAACATGCAAAGACACGGGAGAGGGCCGCCCTTCGCCCCCCGGGATTTCGACCCGCGCCGAAACGAGAGACAAAAAAAGGCGGCCGAAGCCGCCTTTTTGACCGGATTTCAATGTTACCGATTCGCGATTCACTACCGGATCAGGTTCACCACCGTGTCCAGCATGTTGCTCGCCGTGTGGATCGACTTGGAATTGGCGGTGTAGTCCGACTGGTAGATGATCATGTTCACCATTTCCTTGGCGATGTCCACGTTGGAGCCTTCAACGGCGCCGGCGATCACCTGGCCGGCCTGGCCCACTCCACCGGTACTGTCCACCGCCGTCCCGGCGGCGGCCCCCTGAATATAGAGATTGCTGCCGCTTCTGATCAGGCCGTCCGGATTGGGAAAGGTGCTGACGGTAAGGGTCCCGATCAGTTCCTTGGCACCGCCGTCTACGGGCGAGCCGTAAATTTCACCCGCTGAATTTATCTCGTATCCCATGTAAGCCGGATTGCTGGGATCGTCGACTTTCAAGGGACCGGTCGAGCCGTCGGCCGCGGTCCCCACTACCTGGTATCCCTGTAAATTTACGAGATTACCGTCCTTATCCAGGCTGAATGTTCCATCACGAGTGTAAAATGTTGAGCCGCTCGAATTCTCCACCTTGAAATACCCGCTTCCCTGGATCATCACGTTCGACCATGCCCCGGTGCTCACGCTTGGCCCCACGGTCTGGTCGTTTGTAATCCCCAGAAGCGACGCCCCCACCCCCTGGGCTTCCATTTCATAGCCCTGCGTGGTGTAGTAACCGCTGACCAGGTCGCCGAACTGCACGCTGTTGGATTTCCAGGCGGTGGTATCAGCGTTGGCCACGTTGTCGCTCACTACGGACAGCGCGGTCCCGAACGCACTCAGCCCCGTAACCCCCGTTGACATTGCATTGCTGAGTCCCATCGTATCTTCTCCTTTTTCGAAAGAATTCCAAATCCTGCCGTCAAACTAGGCGATGAGGTCCAAAATACTGGAAAGTGTAGACGCCGATTCCGTCTGGCTCGTGGAATCCGTCGACGTCCCCACCCGGAATACGTTGTAGACGGGCACCATGGTCCCATCCGCGTCATCGAGCACGTAGTAGGGAGTGGTGGTATTCATGTTCAGGGAAGCGGCCGTTCCGTGAACAAAGGTGGTTCCGGAAACGGTATTGCCGCTGCTGTCGGTGCCGCTTACCGAAACGGTGTAGCTGCCCTCGGAGACCTTGTTGCCGGACGAGTCCTTGCCGTCCCAGCCCACCTCATATTCCCCCGCGCTCTGCGTCCCCTTGTTTTCGGTATAGACGGTGTTGCCCGATGCATCGGTGACCGTGACGGTCACGTTGGCGGCGGGAACATCCAACCGGTAGTCGAGGGAAGTCGCGCCGTCGGAATTCACGGTGACGGTGCTCGTCTGGCCCGCTATGTCCTTTCCGACGAGCGAAGCCATCTCGGCGTTGTTGATGGCCGCCGCGTAGTTCTGAAGGTTTTCGATCAGCGCGGTGGCCTCGGTCAGTTTTTGAAGGGTGGAAAACTGGGCAAGCTGCGAGGCCAACTGGTAGGATTCCATGGGGTTGGTGGGATCCTGGTACTTCAACTGCGTCATGAACATGGTCAAGAACGCGTTGCTGTCGAAAGCGCTTGCCACTTCGGTCGATGACGAGCTGGTATCCGTTTGAGTGACAGCCCCCGCCCCGAGCAGTGAGCCTATCTGGGTATCGGACATTTTTTATCTCCATCCGAACAAGGAATCATTTTGCAATCCGTTAAAAGAACTGCCGCATGCCAGCATGAGCAAGAGCGATACCAGCCGGAACGCCTTAAAAATATACTGCAATTTCAATATGTTATAAAAACGCTTCCAGCTCCGGTGCCGCAATTTGCGGAAAAATTTTCTGCTCCGCCATGCAGTTTTTTCCGCCTGGGGACCGCTTGCCGATGTGC
>LUZZ01000288.1 GCA_001603845.1 Syntrophobacterales bacterium Delta_01
CTGTTTCTACACACTGGAAGGAGGCCCGGTTCATGGGACTTACGGATGACAGGCAAAGAGCGATAGACGCGGCTGTTTCGCAGATCGAGCGCATGTGCGGAAAAGGCGCCATTATGAGGCTCGGTGAAGGCGCTCAGGTGGAAGTGCCGGTCATTTCAACCGGCTGTCTTTCCCTGGATATAGCGCTTGGGATCGGCGGAGTGGCGCGCGGGCGGATCATCGAGATTTTCGGCCCGGAATCTTCGGGCAAGACGACGCTGGCCCTGCACATGATAGCGGAGGCCCAGAAGACAGGGGGGCTGGCCGCGTTCGTGGACGCCGAGCATGCGCTGGACATCCAGTACGCGCGAAAGCTGGGCGTGGTGATCGAAGACCTTTTGATCAGCCAGCCGGACTACGGCGAACAGGCGCTGGAAATTGCCGAGATCCTGGTGCGAAGCAACGCCATCGATATCGTGATCATAGACTCGGTGGCGGCCTTGGTGCCGAAAGCGGAAATCGAGGGAGAGATGGGAGACCCGCACGTCGGCCTCCAGGCGCGGCTCATGAGCCAGGCCCTCCGCAAGCTGGTTTCCGCAATCAGCAAATCCAAGACGTGCGTGGTGTTCACCAACCAGATCCGGATGAAGATCGGCGTCATGTACGGGTCGCCGGAAACCACCACCGGCGGCAACGCGCTCAAGTTTTACGCCACGATGCGCATGGACATCCGCCGGGTCGGCCCCATCAAGGAAGGCCAGGAGGTGATCGGAAACCGCACCCGCGTCAAGGTGGTCAAAAACAAGATCGCGCCGCCGTTTCGGGAAGTGGAGTTCGATATCGTGTACGGCCGGGGGATATCCAAGGAAGGCGACCTCCTGGACCTGGGGGTGGACGGCAACCTGATCGACAAGTCCGGGACCTGGTATTCCTATAATGGGGAAAGGCTGGGGCAGGGCAGGGAGAACGCCAAGAGCTTCTTGAAGGACCACCCCGAACTGATGACGGATATCGAGCAAAAAATTCGCGAAAGCCATTCCCTCAAGCCCATTGCAACGGCTACTGCCGCCGTTTCCGCGGAGTAGGCCGCGCCGGCTTTTTCCCACGGGAGCAGTGGCAAAATCCGGTTCGGGACAGCCGTCCCCGTCGTCAATATGCGAGGAGATTTCCTTTAATGAAAGCCAGTGAAATTCGGAAAGCCTTTTTGGAATTTTTTCGGGAACGGGGGCACGCCATTGTGAAAAGTTCCTCGGTCATCCCCCACGACGACCCCACCCTGCTGTTTACCAATGCGGGCATGGTGCAGTTCAAAAGGGTTTTCCTGGGCGAGGAAAAGCGTGCGTACCACCGCGCCACCACCAGCCAGAAGTGTATGCGCGCGGGAGGCAAGCACAACGACCTCGAAAACGTGGGCCGGACGGCGCGCCATCATACTTTTTTCGAAATGCTGGGTAATTTTTCCTTCGGCGACTATTTCAAGGAGAACGCGGTCGAGTTCGCGTGGGATTTTTTGACCGGCGTGCTGGGCCTGCCCGAAGACAAGCTCTACGCGACCATCCACGAAGGCGACGAAGGGATGAAGATCGGTCCGGACGAAGAGGCGCGGCAGCACTGGGCGCGTTACCTTCCCCCGGAGCGGATTCTGGCCTTTCCCACCAAGGATAATTTCTGGGCCATGGGCGACACCGGCCCCTGCGGTCCCTGCTCGGAAATACTTATCGACCAGGGGCCGGCAATGGGCTGCGGAAGGCCCGATTGCCGGCCGGGCTGCGACTGCGACCGTTACCTCGAACTCTGGAACCTCGTGTTCATGCAGTTCAACCGCAGCGATGACGGGATGCTGACGCCCCTTCCCAAGCCCAGCATCGATACCGGAATGGGGCTGGAAAGGGTGGCCGCCGTCCTGCAGAAGGTGCCGTCCAACTACGACACCGATCTTTTCGTGCCGATGATGACCGAAATCGAGCGGCTGAGCGGCTACCGGTACGGCACCGATCCCGAAAAGGACGTATCGGTGAAGGTCATTGCGGACCACAGCCGCGCGGCGGCTTTCCTGATAGGCGACGGAGCGCTTCCCAGCAACGAGGGCAGGGGTTATGTGCTCCGGCGCGTGATCCGGCGCGCCCTGCGGCACGGGCGCTTCCTGGGCCTGGACAAGCCGTTTTTGAGCGAAGTGGCCGTCTCGGTCATGGAATCCATGCAGGACGCCTACCCGGAGCTTCTGGAGAACCGGAGCTTCATCACCCGCGTGATCGTAAACGAGGAGGAGCGTTTCAACGAGACGCTGGATAACGGTCTGAGACTGCTTCAAAATGAGATCCGGAGGCTCCAGGACGAAAAGACGACGGTCATTCCGGGGGCGCTCATCTTCAAACTCTACGACACCTACGGGTTCCCCATCGATATCGTGACCGACATGTCCCGCGAACTGGGGTTCGGAGTGGACGAGGCCGGGTTCCAGGACCTGATGGAAAAACAGCGCGAACAGTCTCGGGCGCACTGGAAGGGCAGCGGCGAACGGGAGATCTCGGAGGCGTACCGGCAGATTTCCGCGCGGGGGATCTCCTGCAAATTTGTCGGATACGAGATGCTGGAAACCGATGCCCCCATATCGGCCATGATCTCCGGCGGAGAGGAAATTGGCGCCGCCGGCGAAGGCACGGAGATCGAACTCATCGTTTCCCAGACGCCTTTCTACGGGGCGTCCGGCGGCCAGGTCGGCGACCGGGGGCGGATCACCGGGCCCCAGGGCACGATGGTCGTATCCGATACCATAAAACTTCCCGGCGACCTGATCGTGCACGTGGGCAAGGTGGAATCCGGCCGGCTGCTCACCGGCGAGAACGTTCACCTTGCGGTTGACCTTCAGGCCCGCAAGGACACCGAGATTCACCACACCACCACCCACATCCTGCACGCCGTGCTGCGAAAGGTGCTGGGCGACCACGTGAAGCAGGCGGGCTCGCTGGTGGCCCCGGACCGGCTGCGGTTCGACTTCACTCATTTCGCCTCGGTCACCCCTGAGGAGTTGTCGGAAATCGAGCGCCTGGTAAACGACGAAATCCGGCAAAACCAGGACCTCACGGTACGCGTGATGGACCTCGACGATGCGCTCAAGACCGGCGCCATGGCCCTGTTCGAAGAAAAATACGGGGACCGGGTGCGAATGGTCGAGATCCCGGGCTTCAGCCGCGAGCTTTGCGGCGGGACCCACACCCACCGCACGGGCGATATCGGGTTATTGGTCATCGTCCAGGAAACGAGCATCGCCGCCGGGGTGAGGAGAATCGAGGCCCTGGGGGGGAGGTACGCCCTGGAGTTTTTCAACGAGCAGCGGGAAATCGTGAACCAGGCCTCGGTGGTGCTCAAAGCGGCTCCGACCGAGGTGGCCGACCGGATCGAAAAACTCGTGGCCCAGTCGCGCAAGATGGAAAAAGAGCTGGAAGCGCTCAAGGCATCGCTCGCCACCCGGCGGTCGGCCGACCTGTTCGAAGCCGCCAGAGAGGTAGGAGGGGTCAGCGTTCTGGTCACCAGGATCGACGCCGATAATCCCAAGGCCCTGCGCGAAGTGAATGACAGGTTCAAGGAGCGGTTCTCCAGGGGAGTGGCGGTGCTGGGTGCCGTTTCCGGGGAGAAGGTGTTTCTGCTGGCGGGGGTGAGCGCCGAACTCACGGCCAAAATTCACGCCGGAAATCTTATCCGTGAAATCGTAAAAGAGGTGGGCGGCAACGGCGGCGGAAGGCCGGATATGGCTCAGGCGGGCGGCAACAGGCCCGAAAAGCTGGGCGATGCGCTAAAGCTTGCCGAAAAACTGATCGCGGAAAAAGTGGGCTAGGTCCGGCCCTGTGTTCAAGAGGGCCGCAAAATGATGCCAAAGGTGTGGAGGCGCTTCGCCCACGGCCCCCTCGCCCCTCCCCACCGCGTCGCGGCTCAATTGGGCGCGTGCGGCCGAACCCTTGGGGGCGGGGACAACTTTTCCCTGCGCTTATGGTGGAATGTGGCGGTTGCCGTCTCATCGTGTCCGCCGCCGTTTTACGGGTAAGTCCTAGAGGGAATCCGCCCGGCAGGTGGCAAGTTCCCGTTCGAGGTCGTCCGTAAGTTCTTTGCGAAAATCAACGATGTTATACTTTGCGCCGCATTCCCGGCAACGCAGGATTACCGTTCGTCAAGTCTTTACCAGGGTGAGTTCCCGGCCGCACTTCCGGCAGGCCAATTCGGTTGCCCTCTGAACGAGTCTACCCTTCCCGACGGAAAGGGAACACGTGGTAGTTTGCATTCGTATGCCTCAGTCGGAATTTTCAGTATAAATATTTCCCGGTACGATCCCGGAACGCCATCTATCGCATAATGACTTCAGAAAGGGAAGAGGCAAATGCCGGCCAATCTGCCGCCTCCTTATTTTGAGGCCGAAAAACGATACAGGGAGGGCAGGACCCCCGAGGAAAAGATCGAAGCCCTGGAAGAGATGCTGACCATCATGCCCAAGCACAAGGGCACGGACAAGCTCAGGGCCGACCTCCGAAAACGCATCGCGAAGCACAAGTCCGAATCGCAGCAGAAAAAAGGCGCGCTCCGGCGCGAAACGGCCTACAACATCGAAAGGGAAGGGGCCTCGCAGGCCGTTATCGTGGGAGCGCCCAATACGGGCAAGTCCCGCTTGGTGGGCGCGCTCACCAACGCCGCCCCCGAGGTGGCGGACTTTCCCCACTCCACCTGGAAACCGACCCCCGGCATGGCCGCCTTCGAAAACATCCAACTCCAACTGGTGGACACGCCGCCCGTTCCTCCCGAGTTCGTGGACCCCGGCCTTACCGACCTCCTGAGGCGAACGGATATCATCGTGGTGCTGCTCGATATCTCGGACGACCCGCTCCAGCAGTGGGACGACACGCTGGCCTACCTGGGAAGTCTGAGAATTTTCCCCGAAGGGAGCGCCGTTCCGCCCGATCTGAAAAAAGCGCCGTTCATGAAAAAAATGCTGGTGGTCGTCAACAAGGTGGACGACGGGGCGGCGGAGCAGGACTATGACGCTTTCCTGGAGCTTTCGGAAATCCCGGCGCCGTGCATCGGTATTTCCGCGCTTTCGGGCCGCAACCTGGACGTCTTTTTGCGCACCATCTACGATCTTGCCGGGGTCATCCGGGTCTACACGAAGTCACCCGGAAAAGACCCCGACCGTAAATCTCCGTTCGTTCTTCCCGTGGACAGCACGCTGGAGGACCTCGCCGAAGAAATACACAAGGATTTCGTCACTAAACTCAAGTTTGCAAAAGTGTGGGGAACGGCCGTGCATGCCGGCCAGATGGTGCAGCGCGACTATGTGCTCAAAGACGGGGACGTAGTGGAACTGCATATCTGAGAGAGGGCAGGGCGGGGATTTTGCATGCCGGTGCGATAAATCGGCCGAATCGCCGCATAAAACACTTGCAATTCTGCAAAAATGTGTTATTTTTTAAAGTTCAGCTGAAGGTTTTGCGATTTTCCTTGAAATGTTGGGCGCACCAACCCTTTCTCGGGGAATTATATATCTGGATTTTATCACCTTCCAAGCCGCTTTCAAGCTTTTTCGCAAACCTCAGACTGATTCGTAAATATTGACTAAATGGTCACACTATCTTAATTTGTTTACCAGCCCCATGGCTGGACGCCCGATCTGCGCCTCGAAGGCCGGAGGGCTATACATAGTAAAGGAGGGGTACTCAGCCTGGCCGTCGTAGCGGTCCGGGCCTGCCCCCAAGGAGTTTGTCATGAAAGCCTATGCCACTGAGAAGTGTCTTCCGTTCGACTACTTCTTCAAAAAAAGCGATGAGGAAGACTTCGAGGGACTGATTAAAGGGCAGGTCATAGGAGACAACTTCCAGGAACCTGATCTGGAAATCGACCGTATGGAAGAAGAAGATTCCACCCGGGAAGAAGAGGCGTTCGATTCCACGGGGTTCGGCGATGAACCGGAAACGGAAGAGGAAGAGGCCTCCGAAGTGGCGGTGGCCGTCGTCGAGGATTTCGACGAAGACCACATTACGTGCTATCTCAAGGAGGTGTCGAGCTATCCGCTTTTGACGCAGGAACGCGAAACCGAGTTGGCGCAGGTAATCCGCAACGGCCAGGACGACCTGGTGCGGATCGTCGAACGGCATGCGTCCCAAAACAGGATTTTTGCCGAGCTGAACGAGAAAGTCAAAAAGCTCCTCGAACACGAAAAGAGCTTTCCCGGAGTGCGGGACAAGATCCTGAAGGTAATCGTGCGCACCCTGGAACGGGCGACGCTGGACCGCCCGGAAAACCCGGTGTTCCAGTCCTCGCTTGCGCGCGTGCACGCCATCATGAAGGCGGTGGATTCCGCCAAGCAGGAAATGGTGCGCGCCAATCTGCGCCTGGTGCTCAGCATTGCCAAACGGTACCGCGGGCGGGGGATGACTTTCGACGACCTGATCCAGGAGGGCAACCTGGGGTTGCTCAAGGCCGTCGGCAGGTTCGACCACACCAAGGGCAACCGGTTCAGCACGTACGCCACGTGGTGGGTGCGGCAGAGCATCATCCGGGGAATCTACGACAAAACAAGAACCATTCGGCTGCCGGTGCATTTTATCGAGCTGAAGAACCTGTTTTTCAAGGTGTACTACGAACTGTTGAAGGAACTGGGACGCGAACCCACGCCGCTGGAAATCGCCGAAAGGTCCAAGCTGCCCGTGGAAAAGGTGCAGATGGTGCTGACCCTGGCGGCCCAGCCCATTTCGCTGGAAACGCCCATCGGCGAGGACGAACAGAGGCTCGGTGATTTTCTCCAGGACGAACGGGCGGTTTCGCCGATGGATGAGTGTTCGGACCGGGAGCTTGCGGAAATCACGCGAAGCCTGCTTTCCACGCTCCAGCCCAGGGAGGAGAAAATCCTGAGGCTCCGGTTCGGCCTCGACGGCCAGCCCGCCGAGACTCTGGAAAAGATCGGCAGGATGTTCAACGTTTCCAAGGAAAGAATCCGGCAGATAGAAAAAAAGGCCCTGCGGAAATTGAAAAATCCCAACCGGCAGGCATGCCTCAAGAC
>LUZZ01000289.1 GCA_001603845.1 Syntrophobacterales bacterium Delta_01
ATTGAAAAGATCCTGCGATATTCCAATCCATGAGCTACGCGTTTTCGTCCAAGTTCTCTCATTATAGTAACCTGGACTCTTTTTCGGTATGATTGCGGTCATAGGGAAGGAGCGGCTGCAACGGAAAAACGGAGATGTAACCATAGAAGACTTTGAATATATTGATAAAAACATCGATATGGCCTTCAGCAATCCAGAGTCAATCATTGTTGTGGGCTAAAGCCGAGGAGCCTTCCCGGTATCAGGAGTATCCTCAAAAACTGGAGCGAGACATGCTATCGCGCTTCCGCAGGATTCTAAAGACGTTTCATCCCGAGGGGATTCCGTGGCCCGCCGCTCCGATTTACAACGCCGCGAGCAGGACCAAGCTGTTTCAGGCGGCATACTACCTGATTTCCGAGGATATCCTGGCTTTCTGTCCCGAGGGCAACGGGCTGGATATTGGCACGGGGCCGGCACATCTATTGACCAGGCTGGCCGCTGCCGCTCCCCGGCTGACGCTCACCGGGCTGGATATTTCTCCCGCAATGGTCGCCGTGGCCGAGAAGAATGTCTGGAAGTCGGGCTTTTCCTCCCGGATTCGGGTCGTCGAAGGGTCTTCAAACCGACTGCCTTTTTCGGACGGTTCTTTTGATGTCGTGGTGAGTTCCGGTAGTTTTCACCACTGGAAAGACCCGGTCACGGGATTGAACGAGATGCACCGGGTCCTTTGTCCGGGCGGGTATGCGCTTGTCTACGACCTGGTGAGCGACACTCCCCGGTGGGCTTACGAAGAACTCGGCCGGCGGTTCGGCCGTTTCAGCACCATGATCTTCCGGCTGCACACCTTTGATGAGCCGTTTTACAGTTCGGCCGACTTGCAGACTATTGCCGAATCCACCCGGTTCAAATGGGGAAAAACCCGGTTCGTCAGCGTGATGTGCTGCCTGGTTATGAAGAAACAGGAAACCTCGGGGGAGGTTAATGTTTGACGGCGAAACGGCATTACTTGTGTAAGAGCGCCACCACGCTGCGGACTGTCAATTCGACGCCCGGCGACAGCACTCTCTCGTCAAAATCGAAATAGTCGTTGTGATGACCGGCCGCCAGATCGGACCCGAGCATGAAATAGGTGCCCACCCCGCCGTTTCGCTGGACCACCGACATAAAATGCGCATAGTCTTCGGCGGCCCCGAAATCCGAACTGTCCACGATATCCTGGAAAAAAGCGATTCGCCCGGCTTCCCGTTTTACCAGATCGCGCATATCGGGGCTGCTTTCGCCGCTGCCCGTCCCGCCCACCTGGACAATGTCGTAATCCACCCCGTACATCTGGGCGGCGGCGGCTATAATACGACGGGCTTCCGCGGCGACATACCCGTTCAGTTCACTGGTTTCTCCGCGTGTTTCCATCTTATAGAAAGCGGTGGACGGGATGATGTTTCGGGCCTGCCCGGCCGCGAGCGTCCCAACACAAATCCGCGTCGGTCCCCGGCCGTGGCGGGATATGGCATGCAGATTAAGGACCGCCGTGGCGGCGGCGAGCAATGCATTCCGCCCTTCTTCGGGAGCTGCTCCGGAGTGGGCCGGTTTACCGGTGTAAGTCACGTCATACTTGGTAGTGGCGAAGAACTTGTTTGTGGAACAGATCAGTTGCCCCGTTTTCCTGGCCTTAATGCCGATATGCCCCCCGAGAATGTACCGCACCCCATCCATCGCACCGGCACTCACCATGGCACTGGCCCCTTTGGTTCCCTCTTCCGCCGGCTGGAAGACGAACCGGATCGTGCCGGCCAATTCCGGCTTGAACCGGGACAGGACCTCGGCCGCAGCAAGCCCGACGGCAACATGGCCGTCGTGAGCGCAAGCGTGCATGGCCCCGGGATTCACGGAGGCAAATCCTTCCCGGTAAGGGCGATGCCGGGCGTTCTGTGCTTCCCGGATTTCATTGGCATCCATGTCAAAGCGTATCGCCACCGTAGGCCCCTCGCCGCAGTGCATGTCGGCCACGATGCCGGTGAGTCCTCCCGCCATCTGCTTCACCAGCGACGCATCCGCCCCCTGGGAAACGGCCCTTTCCATACACCTTTCGATTTCCGCCTCCGGCGGGACCCCCATCATATCGGACCGGCAGACCGCGGTCGGCCCCATTTTCACGGCATAACCCAGTTCCAGCAGTCTGCCGGCCACCATGGCCGCCGTGCGAAACTCGGTCCAGGCGACTTCCGGGTACTTATGAAAATCGCGCCGCCACTGGATCGTCGTCTGCTCCAGGTCCCTGACCGCCGTCGTTATTCTGTCCGCAATATCCACCGGTTCCGCCTTCCCGCACCTTCAAGTCGCAATGCTGTTGACTTTAGGGGCAACGTTCCATGAACTCCCCTCCCTTGGTGGGAGGGACAGGGGGAGGGGGTTGGTTCCATCCTGCGTCCGAAACAGCCGGTTCCCCTTCCCCGTGGTCGAAGGGTGCAAACCATCACCCCGGTTATTTCGGTGAAAGTAGCAGGCACTGTAGCATGGAAGCCCGCCTCAGATAACATTGAATGCAGCCGCCAGCGCTTGTTTTTTCCGTTGGCAGACGCCGGTGGAACTTTCCGGTGTGGAGACCATGATTTCGGGAGGGGAGCATGGTATGCGGCGCCCGGACTACGGCGTGTCGCCGTTTTGTACGGCGGTTCCACGGGCGGTAGGTAAGAGGAGGGAGATTGCCGGATCGTTTGAACACCGCCCGGCTTCTTGGAGAACGGCTTCACCGGGTTCTTGCAGATGTCGTCATAGAGGGTCTGGAACGAAAAAACATAAAGTCCGCCGGTCCCGTCGTCCGGCCGGGGGCTCAATGTTGTTGGCTTTAAGCTCCTCCCCCTTTGATGGGGGAGGCAGGGTGGGGGTG
>LUZZ01000290.1 GCA_001603845.1 Syntrophobacterales bacterium Delta_01
GCCCTCCACCAGCTACGGGGTTTCCGCCCAGGTGAAGCTGACCAGGCTGCTCGCTTCCGACAAGTACATGGACACCCAACTGGAATGGGGGACCTCTCCCGCCGGGGTCCTGGAAGGCCTCTCCCGGTACCTCGCGGACTGCGGCTACACGGATTTCAAGCTTTCGTACCAGGGATGGCGGACGGTCCCCGGCCGGTTTCACACCGGCGTGAAGGTACCCCGGCTCGCATGGATTAAATCCGGCATGCGCGGCAACGGCGTCGTTGTGCTCAATGTGGGCTGGTACCGGTATTCACGCCGGGATAACGAATACAACCGCATCGGCGGCCATTGGGTCACCCTGGCGGGGGCCGGGATGGACCGGGAAGGGCGCGACGCCCCCGCCACGATTATCATTCACGACCCGGGAAGAGCTTCCGGGCTGGAGTTTTCAAACGATTACGTCCGGCTGCAAAAACTGGAGGGCGGCACCATGAAATCGGCTCTCGGAACCACGCAGAACGCGGCGGGATTTTTCAGGATGGGCGACGGCATGAAGGTAAACTGCCGGGAGGATATCGGTATCCTGGACGGCGCCATACGGCTCGAAATGAAAAAAGCCGGGATTTAGCCGAAAACTCCGGCCCCCCGCTTTCCCAAAAGCTCTCCCTTCCCATATTTGCCTAATGGCGCGCCGCCTGCCATCCGAATAGCTTTAGGGCCGGTAATCCAAGGCCGCATCGAGCCGCGAAGCGGTGGAGGGGCGAAGCGCCCCCGCGCTTTTAAGGCATCCTCACTAATACTACTCTAAACGCAACTTGGTATCACGAGCTGATCCTGATGCAAGCTTCTTCACAAGATGAGTACCCTTTCAAGGAAAGACGCTCCGGGAAAGACCGCCGGCTGCGGCAGACTTCCCCTTTTTCTCCGAAAAGCCTTTTCGGGTCCAGGAGCGGTTTCCGCCGAAAAGAAGACGTCCGAAAACAGTTCCTGGTCGATTTATACAGCCCCTTTTTCATGGTACTTCTGGTCTTCACGTTCTGCCTCTCGCTGGCGGACGCTTTCCTGACCATGAAGCTCATGGAACTCGATTTCAGGGAACTCAACCCGGTCATGGAACGGTGCATGGAACTCGGTCCCATGGTCTTTATCCTGGCCAAGTCCGGCCTGACCATCCTGGGGCTGGTGACGCTTCTTATCCTCAAAAACTACTACCTGTGGCAAAGGCTTAGGATCGAGGTCCTCTTGATGGCCCTTCCCGTGTTTTACCTCGCCCTGGTAGTCTATGAAGTCCTTATGGTGATGCGATCATGAACCGATTCGTTCTTCCCGGTGTGAAACCGCTGCGAAATTACCGCGTGTTCCTGTGCGCGGCCGCTCTCCTGCTGCTGGCCTTCGGGTCGGGGTGCGCCCCCCTCACACGGGCGGGCGGCGGAATCCGCCTGCACCCGGAAAGTCTCGAACACCCCCGAAACGGCTGGTGGTATGCCGGCTTTCACATGAACTGGCCGGAGGGAACCGGGCCGGCCTGGAGCACCGACCTGCTGATCGCCCACCGGGTGGTGGCGCCCGTGCTCACCCGCTTCGAGAGTAACATAGTCCTGTGGCGCTTCCACCGAAGGGCCGCCCGCGACGAGGCCGGACACCGGTTCAGTTTCATCTTTTACAGCACGCCGGAAACCGCCTGGAAGGTCTACGCCGCGCTGGATTCCAGCGCCGTCCTCGAAGACCTGAAAACCGCCGGTATCGTCCTCAACGTGGCCTTCGACGACACGAACAAAATCACCCGCCCTCAAATCGAGGACACCAGCGACCGGCACTGGTCGGAACCTCTCCAGAAATCCTGGCCCTATTTCATCATGGGGGTCAGCCGCACCTGGCTGGATCTCATCGAACAGTTCGCAAACGACGGCCGCCCGAAACCCCTGGGCCTGGACGCCATGCAGGCCTTCTACCGGGATATCGACGAATCGATCGGCACCACGTGGATGAAGGAGGGAAGCCACGCCTTCCTGCACCACCTGAACGCGGTTTTCGGATACATCCCCGTGATCGTAAATGGAAAATACCCGGTGAGGTTTTGAGGGAGGGTGCCATCCCGGAAGAAAAAGGTGGGCACAAAAAGCCGTGCCCACCCTACATGACTTTGCGCCTTAGTGAACCCCCACCGCCCTAAATGCCTTCCGCCTTCTTCACCCTGGCCCAGGTATCCCGGAGGGTCACCGTGCGGTTGAATACCGGCCGATCGGGGGTGGAATCGGGGTCCACGCAGAAATATCCCAGCCTTTCGAACTGGTAGCGGCTGCCCACCGCGGCGCCGGCAAGGCCGGGTTCCAGCCTGGCGGACCGGATCACTTCGAGCGAATCCGGATTCAAGTCCGCGATAAAATCCCCGTCTTCTTCCGGATCGGGCTTAAAGAACAGCTTGTCGTAGAGGCGCACTTCGGCTTCGATAGCGTGCGGGGCGGAAACCCAGTGCAGGGTGGCCTTCACTTTGCGACCGTCCGGAGAATCGCCCCCCCTGGTGGCCGGGTCGTAGGTACAGCGCAGTTCGGTCACTTCCCCCGCTTCGTTTTTCACCACGTCGACGCACTTGACGAAGTAGGCGTAGCGCAGCCGCACTTCCCTCCCGGGAGCCAGCCGGTAAAATTTCTTGGGCGGGTTTTCCATGAAGTCTTCACGCTCGATGTAAATCTCGCGCGAAAAAGGCACCCGGCGGATTCCCGCCGAGGCGTCTTCCGGGTTGTTCACGGCGTCGAGCAATTCGCCGTTTCCTTCGGGGTAATTTTCGATGACCACCTTGAGCGGATTGAGAACGCCCATCACCCGCGGGGCACGGAGGTTCAGGTCTTCACGGATGGAGTATTCGAGAAGGGCCAGGTCCACCGTGCTTTCCCGCTTTCCGACCCCGATCCGTTCGCAAAAATTGCGGATGGATTCCGGTGTGTAGCCGCGCCGCCGGATGCCGGCCAGGGTGGGCATGCGGGGATCGTCCCAGCCGGCCACGTACCCTTCCTGGACCAGCCGGAGGAGCTTTCGCTTGCTCATGACCGTGTAGGTGAGGTTCAGCCGAGCAAACTCGTACTGGCGCGGACGGTTCGGCACGTTGATGTTGTCCAGGTACCAGTCGTAGAGCGCCCTGTGGTCCTCGTATTCCATGGTGCAGATGGAGTGGGTGACGCCCTCGATGGCGTCCGACTGTCCGTGGGCGTAGTCGTACATGGGGTAGATGCACCACTTGTCGCCGGTTCGCCAGTGGGACATCTTGCGGATGCGGTACATCACGGGATCGCGCAGATTGAGGTTCGGGGAGGCCATGTCGATTTTGGCCCGCAGCACGTGTTCGCCGTCGTTGAACTCTCCCGCCCGCATGCGCTGGAAAAGATCCAGGTTTTCCGCCACCGGGCGGTTGCGATAGGGGCTTTCCTTACCCGGTTCGGTGAGCGTTCCGCGGTATTCGCGTATTTCGTCCGCGCTCAGGCTGTCCACGTAGGCCTTGCCGTCCCGTATCATGTCCAGGGCCCACTCGTAGAGCTGCTCGAAATAATCGGAAGCGTGGTACAACCGGTCGTCCCAGTCGAAGCCCAGCCACCGCACGTCGTTCATGATGGAATCGACGTATTCGACCTCTTCCTTGCCCGGATTGGTATCGTCGAACCGGAAGTTGCACAGGCCGCCGAATTCCGCCGCGAGTCCGAAATTGAGGCATATCGACTTGGCATGGCCGATGTGCAAGTAGCCGTTGGGTTCGGGTGGAAACCGGGTAAGAACGCGGCCGCCGTTTTTCCCGGCCTTTACGTCGTCGGTGATGATGGTGCGGATAAAATTAGGTGGAACTTTAGATTCGACGCCGTTCATGGATATCTCCGGTCGATGCTTGTACCCGGCTCCGGCGGAAAATCGGCCGGGCAACCCCGGGGCACTCCTTTTTGTTGCGGAACGGAACGCTAATCCAGGTGGATGTACTTGTTCACCTGCTTGTTCACGCTCCAGTAGATTTCCTCGTCCGTGCCGAAAATATCCACGATGCATTTGTGGTCTATCAGCTTTTCGAGGATAAACGCGGTAACGTAAAGACTGATGAAGTTGGGCCGTTGGACCAGGGTGCGCAGGTTGGCCGTCTGGTACTGGACTTCGAATTCCTCGGAATCCAGGAGGGTTTGCAGCGCCAACTGGATCTGCCCCGCAAGGTCCGTCTTGCTGGTGGTCTCGATCAGCCGTTCCTCGATGAGCTTGATCGATATCATCTCCGCGATTTCTTCGATATTCTGACGAAGCTGGTTCATGGCATGGTATCGCTGCGATTCCTTGGCATGGTCCAGCCTCGATATCACCGCTGACTCTCTCGCATTGGGCCTGTATTCTCGTGCCACGATATTTCCTTTCAGTCGGTCGGGTTCCGCCCGAATTCATCCCGCCGGACTTCTCCGGTGCGGGACTGTCGGTTGATTATCCCGGCCAGATACCCCGCTCCGAAACCATTGTCAATATTAACTACCGAAACACCGGGAGAACATGAGTTGAGCATTCCCAGCAAAGCGGCGATTCCTCCGAAGCTCGCGCCGTACCCCACGCTGGTGGGAACGGCGATCACGGGCCCCCGCACCAGGCCGGCCACCACGCTCGGAAGGGCCCCTTCCATGCCGGCCGCCACCACGAAAACCGACCCGCTACGCAACTCGTCCCAGGAATCGAGCAGCCGGTGGATGCCCGCAACCCCCACGTCGAAATTACGCCGGACCTTGTTTCCCATGAATTCGGCGGTAAGCGCCGCTTCCTCGGCGACGGGAGCGTCCGACGATCCGGCGCAGATGACGTGAATCGTACCTTCGGGAACCGGTTCCGTGCCGTCCACCTTGAGGGTGAGAGCCCGTGCCCGGTCGTGGTACACCATGCCCGGGATCCGCTCCATCACGGCCCTTGCCTTTTGTTCATCCACCTTCGTTACCAGCACGTTCGTTCCGAAACCGGCCATGGATTCGGCAACGGCCGCGATCTGGTCGGCGGTTTTGCCGGCGCCGAAGATCACTTCGGGCTGGCCCCGGCGCAGGCACCGGTGGTGGTCCACCTTGGCGAAGCACAAATCCTCGTAAGGAAGCTTTTCCAGGTATTCCAGAACCTCGCTCATATCTTTCGAGCCGTTCCTGAATCCCAGGAGCATTTCTTCAAGCTTTTGCATCAATATCTTTCCGGCTGCCTTGTATCAAGCACGCGCACGATCAGGCCGACCTGCCGGTCGACCACGCCCCGTAGAGTTTCAAGAGCTTGTCTGGCACGGACGCCCCGTTCTTCGAGACCCCCGATGTTGGCGATCCATTCTTCCCACTGGGAGAGCAAATCCTCGGCGTCCACCGCCTTAAAACTCCCGCCGAAGCTGCGAAGAATTCTATGCTCGTGCAAAACCTTTTTCAAGTGAGGCCCATAAAAAACAGCCTTACCCCAGGCGGCCGGTTCCAGTATGTTGTGACCGCCCACAGGCTCGATGGTCCCTCCGCAAAATATAAGGTCTCCGACCGAGTATATCTCGAACAGAGCCCCCATGCGATCCACCAAAACGACCGGGGCGCGTCTTTCCCGGCGGCCCGATTCGATATCGGTCAGAAGATCGTAGCCGATGTGATGCTCCGAAAGCCGCTTCGCCATCCTGGAAACGTTGTAGAGATGGCGCGGGACGAATATACCCACCAGTTCCGGTGAAGCCGCCCGAAGCTTTTCAAACACCTGCATCAGTTGAAAGCACTCGACCCCGCGCAGGCTTCCGCCCACCATTACCGGAAATTTCCCGGAAATTCCCAGAAGCCCTTTCCAGAACCGGGCCCGGTCCGGGTCGGCCTTGGCCGCGAGGCCCTCGTACTTGGAGCTTCCCACCACCAGGAGCTTTTCCCTGGGGACCCCGATACTCGCCGCCCGCTCCGCGTCTTCTTCCGAGTGCATGGCCATCAGCGTGAACCGGTCGAAAACCGTTCGAAAGAGGGGATAAAACGCCTTATAGAAAGGCCGGGACGACTCGGATACCCGGCCGTTCAGAAGCAGGGCCGGAATGCCTCCGTCCGCGAGGCGGCGGTAAAAATTAGGCCAGAACTCGGTTTCGAACGCCACGAACAGGTCGGGGTGAACGGCCGCCACCGTCCTGGAAACGCACTTTGGAAAGTCGAGCGGAAAAGGGAAAACGGCGACGTCTTCCGGAAGCTTGTCCCGAGCGGATTGGAGGCCCTGCGGCGTTCCGGCGCTCAAAAAAAGCGCGGCCTGGGGCAGCTTTTCCCTGAGTGCCAGAAGGGTGGGCACCGCCCCGCTCACCTCCCCCACCGACGCGGCATGAAACCAGATCCGGACAGCTTTCTCCGCGGCCGGGAGGTTTTCGTAGATGCCAAGCCTTCCTTTCCTGAACTCGGGATCTTTCAGGGACTTACGGGACAAAAAGGACACGATCTCGGAACCCACGAGCTTCAGCAGGAAATTATATGACCAAAGGTATAAATCCAGAACCGGCCTCCACTCGCTTTGTGGTATTATTTCGCTTCTTCTTCGCCGGCGGCGGGAGTCTCCTCCGGAAGGGTTTCCCCGTCATAGTCGGGCGGTTCCGGAAACCCGTCCCACTGGCAGCCTTCGGTCCCGAAAGGAGAAATAAAGGCGCCTTCCTGCCTGCTCCTGGAGCAGTCCCGGTCTGAAATGTCCGAGGGATCTTTTTTCGCCTTGCTTTCGTCCGGCCGGTCGCTCATGGTGTTTCCTCCTGCGTGCGGGTTTTGAGTTTTAGCAGGAAAGGAGGAAGTATGGAACTCTCAAATTGGTCTCTAAAAGTGTCAGGTTATGATAAAAAAGCTGTTCGGAAATTGTTCAAAAACCGGGAAGATCGGTTCAACTTCCTTTCCGGGGTCGATCCGGCAGGGAAAAAGTTGAAAGATTGTTGAATTGGATTTCCAATGAAAACGGTAGGTTGACAAACTTTTTGACAATCCCGTAAGCCCTTATTAAGATGATTATCCTTTCTCTAAAAAAGAAATTAAAAACCATAAAAACCACCAAAAATCGAGGGATGAAATGAAATTCCAGGTCGAGAAGGCAAGCCTTACCCAAATCCTGCAACGGGTACAGAACGTTACCGAAAAAAAATCCACCATGCCCATTCTC
>LUZZ01000291.1 GCA_001603845.1 Syntrophobacterales bacterium Delta_01
CGGTAAAGGGGTTGATCGGCAAGCACCGGAGCATCCTGCAGTCCATCATCGACCGGAAGCCGGGGGAGGCATTCGACAAGACCAAGCTGCACCTGATCGAGACCCAGGAGATGTACGCCAGGTCCATCCCCGCGGAGGGCACGCTCGGGGCGCATGACTTCGATCTTATCAAGGACGAAAAGGCGGGGAACTTGATCGACCTCTTTCTTGCGAGGGGAGTGAGAATCGAGGAACCATGAGTAAACCCTTTGCCGGGGACATCATTCGGGAGGGATTCGGAGATTGTGTCGATCCCGCGGCCGCTTTTGTCATTTTAAGGGGCTCGATCGAACCGGAAAACCTTCATCTTCCGCTCGGTGTTGGCACGAGCGTTGCGGATGGAACGGCCGCCCGTTTTGCCGGTGGGCCGTGCATCCCGATCGAGCCCCTCCTTCCGACCGGTTGCTCCCGAGGGTTTAAGCTTTTCCCCGCCGCCATTTCCCAGGAACACGAAACACTATCCAAGTTTTTGACTGCGGTTGTTGAAAAAATCAGGCCCGATCACGCGAAACCCCCTGCCGGCACGGATTCCATCGCCGGGAAATCCGCTGGTGAAACAGCCTTTAGGGATTCGGTCCGGTTCATTGGTCGAGATATCCGTGAACCGGCCGATACGGGAGTCGTGGGCGATCCGGCTGCATCCGGCAAAGCCAAAGGGGAGAGGCTGTTCGTGCGCATAACCGGGTGCAGCGGGAATTTCCTCCGGGGGTTTCGCCTCATACCGTTTTGAATGCAGGAGGGAGCTTTCTATGACTTGTCAGGAGCAGGAGCAGGACCAGCCCGCCGGCCTTGAGGGCCGCCTCGTAGACTATCTGACCGAAACTCGATACGACGGTTTGCCCCCCGGTGTCGTCGAGCACTGCAAACTGCTGGTTCTCGACTCGCTGGGCGTGGCGCTGGCCGGCCGCAATGCGCCGGGCTGTGACGCGGTGGCGGAACTGATCGGTGGCTGGGGGTCGGTCTCCGGGGGGGCGACCGTTCTGCTCCATGGCTTCAAGACCGCCCCACCGCTCGCCGCACTGGCGAACAGCACCATCATGCATTCCCTGGACTTCGACGATACCCTGGACGAATCGGCGCTCCACACCTTCGTCAGCGTCCTTCCGGCGGCATTGGCCGCCGCCGAAACCGCAGGGAAAGTGGATGGAAAGCAGTTCATCACGGCACTGGTCCTGGGAGCGGACACCATCTGCCGGATCAGCCTCGGGATTCAAAGGCCTCTTTCCTGGATTCGCACGGCCACCTGCGGTTCCTTCGGCGCCGCGGCGGCGGCGGCCAGGGTCCTGGGGCTGGATCGCGACGGGATCGAGAATGCTCTGGGCGTCGTTTACAGCCAGACTTCCGGCAATGCGCAGGGGCTCATCGAAGGCCGCCTGGTGAAACGGATGCAGCCCGGCTTTGCGGCCTGTTCGGGCGTCATGTCGGCCTTTCTTGCAAAAGCCGGCATTACCGGGGGCCGCCGGTTCCTGACCGGCCCCTACGGGTTTTACAACCTCTACGAGCAGGGAGACTACCATCCGGAAGCGGTAGTGGACCAACTCGGCCGGGCGTTCCCCGTCTCCGAGCTGAGCATCAAACCCTACCCGTGCTGCCGGATGACCCACAGTTCCATCGACCTGGCCCTGGCATTAAGAGAAAAGATCGAAAACCGCCCCGACCTCATCGAGGACATCACCGTAACGGCTTCCGAAATGGTGAAAACCATGGTGGGCCGCCCCCTCGAGTTCGGGACGAATCCCCAGGTGGACGCTCAGTTCAGCATTCCCTATACCGTCAGCGCGGCCCTTTGCCGCGGGGACGTTTTCCTGAACGACTTCGAACTTTCCGCCGTCCGGGACGAACGGGTGGTTGCCCTGGCGGGCCGTGTCGTCGTGAAGATCAACCCCGAGCTGGCTCCCAAGGACATTCTTTGTTCCCGGATGCGGATTCGGATGAAAAACGGGGCCGTTCACGAGGCTGCCACACTGGCCCCGCTGGGCAACCCCGCCAAGGCCATGACGCGGGAGCAGTGCGTCGAGAAATTCAGAAAATGCCTGGCATACAGCGGCCTGGAGCTGGATGAACCCCGGATCGAGCGGCTCATCCGGACCGTCGATCACCTCGACGAACTGGGCGATGTCACCGAACTGATCGATCTCATTCCCTCTCCCTGACGGGAGGAGGCCTTCGGAAGGCGGTAAGGGCGGACGATGGCGGCGAAACTGTTCGATGATATGGCAAGGGACTATGACCGGCACAGAAAAAGGGTCATCCCGTGCTTCACGCATTTTTACCGCATGGTTGTGGAAATGATTCCCTATTCGCCGGCGGACGGCCTCGAAGTCCTGGACCTCGGAGCCGGAACGGGGCTGGTAAGCGCTTTCGTGCTGGGCGCTTTTCCCGGGGCCGCGGTGGTGGATATCGACGTGTCGGAAAAAATGATCGAGAAGGCTCGGGAACGGTTTGCCGGAAACGGGAGGGTGCGGTTTTGCATCATGGACTATTCTCAAAGCCTGCCGGAGGGAAGGTACCATGCCGTGGTTTCCGGCATGTCCGTCCACCATCTGGAGGATGGGGACAAACGGCGGCTTTTTCACCGGATCTTCGACGTCCTTCACCCCGGCGGCGTGTTCATCAATGCGGATTTGGTCAGGGGACCCACCGCGAACTCGGAGGCGCTGTACCAGGAAAAATGGCGTAAACACCTTGCCGGCAGCGGTCTGAGCGAACGGACCCTGGGGGCGATATTCAGCCGGATGGCTTTCGACAAACCCGCCACGCTCGACGACCAGTTGGGCTGGTTGCGGGAGGCCGGGTTCAGTGATGTCGATTGCTGCTACAAGCATTTCAACTTCTCTGTTTACTCGGGAAGGAAACAGCCGCATGAGGCGGTCTCCAGGCCTTCGGAGGTCTGAAGAGGTCCCCGTGTGCGGCAGCGGAGAATAGCCGAGATGACGATAGACACCAAGCGACTGTGCAGGGAATTGGCAAAAATTGTCGGGGCCGACAACGTACTCGACGACAAACCTACCTCACTGGTCTACGCCAAGGATGTCATGCCCTACGATCTGGAGCCGCAGAACATCCCTTATGCCGTAGTTCGGCCCGCGAACACCGCGGAAGTATCCGGAGTCCTGCGCTATGCGAACCAGCACGGAGTCCCGGTGCACATCCACGGGTCGGGGACCTCCCTGGTGGGGCTGGCAAGGCCGAAGACCAACTGCATTGTCCTGGATACGGGCAGGATGATGGAACTCCGGATCTTTCCCGAACGGGGATACTTCGAGGTCGGTCCCGGGTTCCACATAGGAAAGCTGAGGAAGGCGCTCGCCCCCTACAAGTCGCTGCTCCCGGTGTTCCCCGGCAGCGAACCCGTCGCCACCATCGGCGGGACCATATCGGTGAACACCAGCGCCCATGCGGTGGATGCCGCTCTGGGCAAACCCGGCGACTACGTGCTCGGGCTGGAAGTGGTGCTCCCCACGGGGGAAATCGTGCAGACGGGGACCGAGTCCACGCGAAAGCCGGCCGGGATCGAGCCTACCAAGTTCCTGATCGGCTCGGAAGGCCTGCTTTGCGTCATTACCATGGTCCGGATGCGGCTGATCCCGCTGCCTTATTTCCAGAATATCGTCGCTTTTTACGAGAATTCGGACGCCATCCTGGACACCGTCATGGAAATGTACCGGCAAAATGTACCGCCGCCGATGTTTTTCGAATTCCTGGATGAAAAGGCGGCCAAAGTGGGATTCGAGGCCGTCGGGCTGTCTCCGCCGACGGGGGCCGTGGCCATGGTCACCATGCATGCGTCCGGCCCGGCTGGCTGCCTGGAAAAGACGGAAAACTTCCTGGCGTTTCTGAAGCAGGCCAATCCCATGGAAGCGAGGATCGTGGAAGACGGCGCGGAGTGGAATAAAATCTGGAGCAGCCGGGCGGAAGCCGGCAACTACATCTATCGCCTCGGTTCGACCTTCGGGAGCGAAATCACTCCGAGGGCGGACCAGCTCAAAGCCGCCTATTACGACGCCAGGACCGCCATTCTTCAGTTGGAAAGCTACAAGAACCCGGAATTTTATTCTTTCGGGCACATCGGGGCCCCGACGGTCCACGCGTATGCGTTCATTCCCACCAAGGACCTCTCCAATGACGTGAAGAAAGCGGTGGTCAAAGAGGTGCGCGAAAAGACCGAGGAGATCAACGTCAAATACGGCGGGTGCGGCGGAGAATGGGGCATCACGGCGCAACGGGTCTCATTTCTCAAGAAACGATATCCGGAGTCTTACTATGAGCTGCTCACCAAGTTCAAAAAAGCTCTGGACCCCCAGAATATTCTCAACAGAGGAAACCTTGAAGGATGGACTTAAACCGGGAAGATAAAAAGCGGCTCCTGATTCGAGAAATAGGGAAATGCAGGGCCTGCAGGTTTTGTATGGATGTCTGTCCCACCTACCAGGCCACGCGCGGTGTCGAAACGCTCTCCTCTTTCGGGCGCCTCCAGACACTGAAGTTTCTGCTCACCGGCATGCTCGAACTGGACGATGCGCTCGTCCATTCTCTCTACAGTTGTCTCCAGTGCAAGCGCTGCGAAGTTATCTGCAGGGGGAAAGGGCAGAATATCGACATCTGCAGGGTCATCCACGACGGACGGTCCCTGTTAACGGAAAATTTGACAGAGGGGGAAAATGACCGTGCAGCGGTGTAAACGGGTCGTCTCCCAGGCGCTCTCCACGCTGAGGCGGAATATCCGAACAACCGGGGATCCTCTCGGCTTGCGGCGGCCGTACTGGATGAATTGGTCGAAAGGTGTCTCCCTGTCCAAAACCGGGGAAACCCTGCTGCTTACCGGACGAATGTACCAGATGCTGCCCTATGTGGTCGCGGCAACGAAAATGATAAAGTCCCTGGAACCGCTTCTGGGGGTGCCGGGGGGGACGGCGCTCATTCAAGCGGGCGCCCGCCTTGCGGGGGAGCCGGTTCTCCGGTGGAAAGCCAGAAGCAACCGTGTCCTGGCGCAAAGGACGACCCGCATTCTACGGGGAATTACGGCAGCCCTGGAGGCCGCCGGGATCCGGCCCGCCTACCTCTACGACGCGGAACCGTACAGCGGGGTCCTGCTCCACGATCTGGGACTCGAAGAGGACTTCCTCGCACACGGCCGGAAGCTCTGTTCCCTTCTGAAAGCCCGGAATATCACCCGCATTATCACCGTCGATCCCCATACCGCCAATGTTCTGAAAACCGTTTACCCGGCCTGTTTTCCCGATTTCAACGTACAGGTCACTCATTACCTGGAGGAGTTGAACGCCGGAAATGTCGGGGTTCCGGCCAATCCGGGGGATTATCCCAAAGAGATGGTGCTTCACGATTCGTGTGTCATGGTCAGGGAACTGGGCATCTTGGATCAAACGCGCAAACAATGCGCACAACTCGGTATCCGCCTGCTCGAACCGGAAAACAGCGGGGTCAACACGGCCTGCTGCGGAGGTCCGATCGAATATGCGTTCTCCAGCCTGAGCGATCAAGTCTCCCGAGTAAGAATCGAGGAGCTGAACGCAATCTGCCCCACCGTTCTGGTTGCCTGTCCCATATGCCTGATCAACTTGGGCAAACATCGGGCCGAACCCGCTTCAAACGTCTACGACATCGGAGAACTGCTGTATGCGGCTCATGTCCGAAAAGGAGCGTAAAGAGAACCCAGTGAAAGGTCACGAAGAACTCTTTTTGTTTGCGGGAAGGCTCTAACCTTCAACATATGTAAGGGGGAGACTTATGGATGGTGTGTCTGCGAGCAGCTACGAGCTTGGGAGCATTTCGGCAGAGGGGAGAAGAACGATATTCGCTGCCCATGTAGCCTTTTTAGTGGATATGTTCGACATCTATCTGCCAATCATAGCCCTGGGACCGGCAATGGAGTACTTCATGCCGAAGAATTTGTCGTCTTCCTTTGCGACCACGCTATTCTACGCGACTTTCGCCGCAACACTTCTGGGCAGACCGATCGGTTCCATAATATTTGGCCACTTTGGCGACAAGATAGGGAGAAAGCGAACGGCACTGGTCTCCATCCTGGGGTTTGCCGTCGTGACATTGCTCATGGCGCTCCTGCCGGGGTACACGACGATCGGACTGTGGGGCATCGGCATTTTTGTGCTTCTGAGGTTCCTGGACGGTATTTTCCTGGGCGGTGAGTACACCGCGGCAAATCCGCTGGCCATGGAATACGCTCCGAAACATAAACGAGGACTGATCGGAGCGTTTGTAATCGGCGGATATCCCCTTGCCTATGTTGCAGTATCTATTATCACGTTGATTATGCTGAAGCTGGCTCCGGTCGGAGATATAAACTCACCCTATGTCCAATGGGGGTGGCGGATACCATTCATTGTCGGAGTCGTTATGGCTATAGGCATTTATATCTACTTCGACAAACTGGTTCCTGAATCAAAACTCTGGCTGGAATCGAAGAAGGCGAAATCTCCTCTCAAGGAATTGTTCAGCGGGGAAAGCCTCAATAACTTTCTGCAAGTTTTTGTCATGATGACGGGAGTATGGTTTACCTTCAACGCCGTGGCGGGAACGTTGCCCGGAGTCCTCATCAAGACGCTGGGCGTGGATGCTAAAATAGTGACCAACAGCCTCCTTGTAGTTAATCTTATCTTATTTTTCGGATACCTGCTTGTCGGACAGCTCGGGCAAAAAATAGGAAGAAGAACAATACTTATGACGGTAGGTATCCTGTCGTTTACCATATTGCCTTTTCTTTTCTACACCTTAATTGCAGGTGGATTTAAGAGCACCAGTGGGCTATTGCTCCTTGCCCTGGTCATTGAACTTCTGCTTTTGCCCGGCACCTGGGGGATTGGTTTGGCCTATATCACGGAAAGATTCCACACCAGCGTCCGGGCGTCGGGATTTGGACTGGGCTGGAGCCTGTCGGTGGTGGTTCCGTCGTTCTATTCGTTCTTCATGTTGGGACTGGAACACTTTATGCCCTACAAGTACACGCAAATTCCCCTGCTTGCATTGGGCGGCATTTTGTTGCTCATCGGCGCCGCCTGGGGTCCCGAGACAAAAGACGTGGATTTTTGAAAGGGAAGTGCAATGGAAAAGGATCAGGGCAGGTATTACAGCATAAAGCCGATCGCGTTGTGTGAAGGCATACGCGACATGTCTCAATGGACTTACCGGTGGAATGTCGGCAAAAAGGTAAAAAGTGCCTGTTACATCTGGTACCTGGAAGGATCGGATCCTGTCACGCTGGTCGATGCCGGGGCCCAGGGCGAGCATTTCAACCCGGAATTCCCCATGACCACGCGCATTTCGCTCGACGACGGGTTGGCCTCGGTGGGGCTCAGGCCGGAAGACGTTCGCATCATCGTCCTGACTCATTTGCATTTTGATCATGTCGCCCAGGCACGTCGCTACCCGAATGCCGAATTTGTCGTCCAGAAGAAGGAACTCGAATTTGCGGAACATCCGCATGTGTTCAACGCGGTCGATTACGACCGGAAGTTGTTTGAAGGGCTCAATTTCAGGACGGTTGACGGCGATGTGGAATTACTCCCGGGAATTACCCTGTTGCACACGCCGGGCCACAGCCCCGGAGGGCAGTCCGTGATGGTGCAGACCCGGAAGGGCAAGGCGATCATCACCGGGTTCTGTTCTCAACTGAGCACGTTCACTCAGACCGACTTCATGAAGGAAAGAGGGCTGGAGGTGGCCGCCTGCGGCCTGCACACGGATTGCCGGGAAGTCTATGACAGCGCGCTGCGTGTCAAAAGGCTTGCCGACATCATTATCCCGTGCCACGAGCCCGCTTTTATGGATGTGAAAACGATTCCGTAGAAGTGCGGGGGCGGCTGATGGCGGGTTGCGTTCAAAGCGGCATTAAAACGATATGCTAGCAGCGTGGAGGCGTTTCGCTTCCGCGTATTCGGTACGCACGCGCTTGTGCGTGCGGCCGATTCTCAGGGGGGAGCGGGGGGAAATGCTTCCCCCCGTTTTTTTCAGAGGATTTACGGCATTTCGCCTGAAATCCGCGCGATCTGGAGGCAAGTGTGGCTAAACGGAAGTTGAAAGAACATCGCATCAATCGGAAGTGGTGCAAGGGGTGTGGGATCTGCGTCCGGTTTTGCCCCAAAAAGGTGCTGGAACTCGACCTGGAGGAGAAGGCGCATGCGGTCCGCCCCGAGGAATGCGTGGTCTGCCGGCTTTGCGAGATGCGCTGCCCGGACCTGGCCATCGAGGTGGTTGAAGAGGAGGCTGATGCCGCTGCTTCCTGAAAGGGGCGGTTCCAAGCCCCTTTCCTAAAGGGGGCGGGGGGATTGTAGACGCTATGAACAAGAATATCCGATTTGTGCAGGGAAACGAGGCCTGCGTCGAGGGAGCGCTCTATGCCGGGGCCAATTTTTTTGCCGGCTACCCGATCACGCCTTCGACCGAAATCGCCGAACTTCTGTCTTCGAAGCTGCCGGAGTCGGGAGGCAAGTTCATCCAGATGGAAGACGAGATCGCCTCGATGTGCGCCATCATCGGGGCCTCCCTTACGGGATGCAAGGTGATGACCGCCACGAGCGGCCCGGGTTTTTCGCTCATGCAGGAAGCGCTCGGTTTCGCCGTTATGACCGAAATCCCGTGCGTTATCGTCAATGTCCAGCGCGGCGGCCCGTCGACGGGAATTCCCACCCACGTCCACCAGGGCGACGTGAACCAGGCGCGGTGGGGCACTCACGGCGATCACGCCATCGTGACGTTGACGGCGTCGAACCACCAGGACGTGTTCGCCATGACGGTGGAGGCTTTCAATATCGCCGAGACCTACCGCACGCCCGTGGTGCTGCTGTTCGACGAGGTGGTGGGGCACATGAGGGAGCGGCTCGCGCTGCCCGAACCCGGTGAAATCCCCATAGTGGGGCGTCTGAGGACGTCGGTGCCGGAGGGGGTAAACTACCACCCGTATCTTCCACGCGAGGACGGCCGCCTGCCGATGTCGGACTTCGGGGGCGTGCACCGCTACAACG
>LUZZ01000292.1 GCA_001603845.1 Syntrophobacterales bacterium Delta_01
GTCGAGGACCCGCGCTCCGAGCACCACAGCGCTTATCATCCGCATCGGCGCAAAAAAAGCGTCCTTCAAAACCAGGGCGATCATCATCTGGAACAGGGCAAGCGAGACGCCCGCCACGATGCCTCCCAGGACAATGGACTTGATCCAACACCTCAAATCGAGACACACCCGGAACTCGGGAAAAGGTTGTGATTGATTGACCGTCGCCATTTCGAATCCTTCTTTCCAGTCACCTGTGTTCATGTAAAAACCTTCCCTAATGGTAGACACTTGGAAGAAGGACAACAAGGCGTCCGGGGGAAGGGGCGGGAGCTTGACGGCAGGGATTCCTGTTTTTCGTAGGATTTATTAAATGCGGTGGGTTTATCTGGCGCGCCTGCAGGGATTCGAACCCCGGACCTATGGATTAGAAGTTGTACCCAAACCTATACACAGTAAGGGTTTAGCGGGGTTGGCTCAGTGAATCGAAGTGAATTATGGTGTATCGTGAGGGAGTTTTACACCCTGGGTGCACCCAATGGAAGGCAAAGTGGACAAGGTTTGCGACACAGCCTAAACCTTATATAATCAGCAAATCCGTGGAATAGGGGGCACCCGACAAGCCGGTATCCTGGGCCGGCTTTCCACGGAAAAATCCTACCAGGAGCGTCAACCAGGAGGCGCACATGTCCGACCTTCAGAGGAGATTTATCACCGGCGCTGAGCTTATCGAACGGTGGCATACCTCAACCACGGAATTCGTTGCCCTGATTATCAAGGGCGGACTTCAGCCTTGTGACGCAACAGGTGACGTTCTCCATTCCTCTGACCAGCGCAGCGGTGCCCTAAAAAAGCTGAGGGATGCCATCGAGGCGACGATACAGGGAAGCGCGGATGCCTGCCGGCCCGGCGAGGCAGAAACGACCAGCGGCTTACCGGACCTACACGTCCTACCCTTTCAGCAATTGTGCCACACCATCGACACCGTGATAGACCAATTCAACTTTCCATGCCGCTCTCGTTTTCGGGAGCACATCGAGGGGCTGATCGATTGCTGCCGATACCGCACAGCGGAGGTAACGGAACTGGAACGCAAATTCCCCTCACTCGTGAGGGCGCGACCTGCCGCCGAAGAATCCGGCCAGGTTTCCATAAAAACGCTGGCGGAAGAGGTAGGCCGGGAAGCTGATTCGCTTTACAAGGGCATAATGGAAAATCTTCACTATAACGGCCAAAACATTACCACGGCCTCGCAATTCGAAATACATAGATCGCTCACCGAAGTATTGCCTGAGCTTCATTTATCCCACCTTGAGGGCATAGAAATTTCCCAAGACTTGTGCGCCCTCAAATCCAAAGACCCTCGGCGAAATTTTGTCGAAAAGCTGATTCAGATCGTCTTTCGCAACAAAGGCCAGCAAATCACCCTGGAGCAGGCGGCCGATTTTTACCCGAGAAAATAGCGCCACCCCTAAAATAGAAGAATTCTCCGGAGAAAATTGGGAAAAACAAATTTGGAAGTGTGCGAGAACCGAACCAGCAGGGGGCTGATTCGGTTTTTTGTTTTTGATGTAACGAGTTGGCGGAGCCACGAAAAAGTGGAGGGTGCAGTGATGACGTTAAGGCAAATTCGCGCCGAGCGCGGTCTCCGGTTGATCGACCTGATGCTGGCGACGGGTGTTGATGCTGGACGGCTGAGCTGCGCCGAGCGCGGTCTCAAACGGCTTCGGAAGCGCGAGCGCGAACTTATTGCTTCCGTACTCGACCTGGACATTTCGCAAATCCAGTTCGATTTGGAACCCGTCACGAAGCTCCCCATGGCGAGTAGGGGTATCTGATGGCAGCTATAGTGTTGAAAACACTGTTAAAAATCGCGTTGATGTGGCTCGCGGCGCGGGACATGCTGCCCGTTTCCGCGATTCAGGTGCTTTTCGACCGCTTTCGCCTGCGGAGCGTGTGATGAGTCTTGGCAACATTTTATCCGCCCTAGAAGGCGTTCGCCAGCACGGCGATTCCTATCAAGCCCGATGCCCCGCCCACGACGACCGCCGAGCGAGTCTAACCGTGTCCACCGGTAAAGACGGGAAGGTGCTTCTGCACTGTCACGCAGGATGCACACCGGAAAGCATTTTAGCCGCCATGAAACTCGGGTGGGAATGTTTGTTTGTGGACGCCGCAAACCCGACCACTTCGAAGTCGAAACCGCAGATTGTTCAGACATACGACTACCACGATGCCAAAGGCGAACTTTTATTTCAGACGGTTCGCTACCTTCCAAAGGACTTCCGCCAGCGCCGGCCGGACGGCCGCGATTGGACATGGAATCTTCGGGGCGTCACGCCCGTCCTATACCGGCTCCCCTATGTGCTTGCCGCAGAAGATGTTTTTGTCACTGAGGGGGAAAAGGATGCTGATCGTCTTGCAGCTCTCGGGCTTTGCGCCACGACCTCGCCGATGGGAGCCGGAAAATGGAAGCCGCATTACAACGATTGGTTGCGCGGAAAGCGGATAGCCATCCTTCCTGACAACGACGAGCCAGGTAGGAAGCATGCACATAGCATAGCTGCCGGACTGCTCGGGATTGCTGCAAGCGTCAAGGTGGTGGACCTGCCGGTCCCCGTCAAGGGTGACGTTTCGGACTGGTTGAGCAATGGCGGCTCGAAGGAATCCCTTCTGCAATTACTGAAATCAGCTCCGGTTTTTGGGAAGACAAGAGACGCGGTTCCTATGCCCAGCGCCGGCGATGCTACCGACTCCGAGGTGCCATGCTACGCCGATGCCGTGCTTGAGGATCACCAATTCGTTGCCCTTTCCATCCCTCCCAAGCGTGCCCACCTGGCGCCTTGGCTCTGCGAGGGGTCCATAACCCTGGTTGTCGGCTGGCGAGGCATCGGAAAAACGTGGTTTGCCCTGTTCGCCCTGGATGCGGTCACACGGTCGGTTCCGTTCGGGCCGTGGAAGTGTGAAACGGGCGCCCCCTGTCTGTACCTCGACGGCGAGATGGCCGCAGCCGATGTCATGGACCGGCTTAACTCCATCGGGACGGCCGGGCGGAAGTTCCCGCTGTATATCTATTCCGACGCTCATGCATGTGAGATGGGTCTCCCCCGCGCGAATTTGGGGGGGGAGAAGTGGCGCCAGGGCATGAAGGGCTTGCTCATCGAACGCGGCGTCAAGCTTTGGGTCGTGGATAACATCGCTTCGCTTACCCCCGGCATGGACGAGAATTCGAAACAAGAATGGGACAGCGTGAACCGCTGGCTGCTCGACCTGCGGTTCGCAGGGATTTCTACCGTGCTCCTGCACCACGAGGGCAAGGAAGGCCGTCAGCGCGGGACCAGCGCGCGGGAGGACAACATCGATGTGTCGATAGCCCTCCAAAAGCCTGCGAACTACACCCCGGAAGACGGCGCCAGGTTCATCGTTCGCTTTTCGAAGCATCGTATTCGGACTCGCGACCTGCCCCTCATTGCCGATACCGAATTCCAGGTCACGGAGGGCAACGACCTGGTGACGTATACGTGGGGGGACGTCCGGAGGCAAAACAAACTGGAAATCCTCCGCCTGTCCGACCAAGAAATTGGCGTAACCGACATTGCCAGCGCTCTCGGAGTTGCGAAGAGCTACGTCACGAAGATACGCCAAGGCGCCGTCAAGGATGGATTTTTGAGCAAGAGCGGGAAGCTCACACAGGCAGGTTTCAGCCATGTCTATGGGAATTGAGCAAATATGGTTGTTTTTCCTGTTTGTAAAGGCACTTACGGCGAATCCGAGAATTAGAGAATTTGGTGAACAAAATGGTGAACAGAGCCCTGGTGAACAGAACGGTGAACGCTGGTGAACAGGCTACGGCAAAACATAGGCCAACAAAGGGTTTACGTGTTCACTAACAGGTGAACAAGGCACTGTTGTTCACCACCCCCCCCCTTTAGGGGGTGAACAGTGAACAGTGAACGCCCAGCGGAAAAGGGTAGCACGATGACAAATAGCCGGCACTCAAACCATTGCCCACCACCCCTTCGAAAGGCTGGTTTTATGGGAAAGCGCTTCCTTCCCCGGCCCTCTGGATTTTGGCGAGCCGTTCCCCGGTGCCCCCTGGCCGATCACGAGGCGGACGACGGGCGATTCATCGCGGAAATGGTTGTGTGGAAAGGCTTTGCGGGTTCGAGGGAACCGATGCGGCGGCATGGAAATCGGGGTTGCATTGGCATTATGAGTGGCGTGCGACAAGCGCGAATTCAAGGCATGCGGACAAAGCCGTGATTCTGCCCTTGGGGATGGCAAACCGAATTCAAGGTGAATGATGCAACTGCCTGACGGCATCATAAAGACGGGGATAGCGCTCGCGGACAGGTTTTTTGACCTGAAGGGGCTATCCGTCTACTCGTCTTTGGGTGTGTCATCACTGCGGCATCACATCAAAAATAATGGTTTGCCTTGCTACAGCGTAAGGAACGACCGGGGGCAGGTGACGAAAGTCCTCGTTAAGCGGTCTGAGTTTGACGCATGGATGGCTCGCAGGTGGAAGTTGAACATCGAGGAGTTGGCAGACGAGATCATCCAGGGCTTCAAATTGGATAGTCAGTCCAAAGGTCACAGGCCGCAAGGGCTTAGCCATAAACGAAAAGCTGGGAAGGTGTGATTGTAGGGTGCGGTGGGAGTGCAGCAATGCAGCGGATCGGGGGGCAATCGGGGTGTGTGGACCTGGCCGGCGGGCGGCTCCCGGGGGCGGCAGGCGGGGGTCTGGGG
>LUZZ01000293.1 GCA_001603845.1 Syntrophobacterales bacterium Delta_01
CTTCAGCTCGACATGACCAAGCTCGGCTTCGAGGAGAGCCAGTACAAGTACTTCCGCGAAGCCATCTACCATCCGTTCGGCATGGTGCTGGTAACCGGGCCTACCGGCAGCGGCAAGACCACGACCCTCTACAGCGCCCTGTCCGAACTGAACAAGGTGAGCCACAACATCTCCACCGCCGAGGATCCTATCGAATACAACCTCAGCGGCATCAACCAGGTGGCGATCCAGGATTCCATCGGACTCAGTTTCGCGTCGGCCCTCCGTGCTTTCCTGCGCCAGGACCCGGACATCATCATGGTGGGCGAAATCCGCGACTTCGAAACCGCGGAAATCGCCGTCAAGGCCGCCCTCACCGGCCACCTGGTGCTGAGCACCCTGCACACCAACGACGCCCCCAGCACCATCAACCGGCTGCTCAACATGGGGGTCGAGGCCTTCCTGGTGGCGTCGGCCGTAAACCTTGTGCTGGCCCAAAGGCTGGTGCGCCGCATCTGCAACGAATGCAAGATGGTGGAAGACGTCCCGCTGGAAACCCTCCTGGACCTCGGCGTGCACGAAGACGAACTGGGCACGTTCACCTGCTACCGGGGCAAAGGATGCCCGGTGTGCAACGACACGGGCTACCGCGGCCGCATAGCCCTCTACGAAGTGATGCCCATGCACGAACAGATACGCGAACTGGTCCTCATGGGAGCGTCCGCCGCCGAAATAAAGAAGGAATCCATCCGCATGGGAATGACCACCCTGCGGCGAAGCGGCATCAACAAGCTCATCCAGGGAATCACCTCGGTCGAAGAAGTGATCCGCTCCTCGGCAAAAGACTGATCCGCCGTCCGCTGATCCGCGTCCCCTTTCGCATTGTCGAACCCCCCTCTCCCCTCTCCGACTTTTTCGCGCCTTCCCGGCAAGAGCGTAAACGTCTGGCCGCAAACCGGCTTTCGGGGACCGACCCGGACAAAAATTTGACCGTATTGCGGCCGCAGTTTGCCTCAGGATTAATGAAAAAGGGCCGGAAAGCCGATTACTTTACTGGATCAGATTTTGCATACCTTCTCGCAGTCATCCACTGCTGATTTCAATTTTGACACGAATTGGAGAAAGATATGGCAGTTTACGTCTGGACAGGCATCGATCGCATCGGCAAAAGGCAAAAAGGGGAACTCGAAGCCGACAATGCCACTTTGGCCAGGCAGTTGGTGATCCGGAAGGGAATCAACGTCAAGAACGTCAAGGCCAAACCCAAAAGCCTAGGCGACTATTTTCCGGGAATAGGCGGGCGGATAAAAGACAAGGATATCGTTATCTTCGTGCGCCAGTTCGCCACCATGATCGACGCCGGGCTCCCCCTGGTCCAGTGCCTGGACATTCTCCAGGAACAGCAAAGCAACGCCAATTTCAAAAGGGTTATCCGGCAGATCAAAAAAGACGTCGAAGAAGGTTCCACCCTTTCCGACGCCATCAAAAAGCACCCCAAGGTTTTCGACAACCTGTTCCACAACCTGGTTGCGGCGGGCGAGGTCGGCGGCATCCTGGACGTGATCCTCAACCGCCTGGCCGCGTATATAGAGAAGATCGCCAAGCTGAAGAAAAAGGTGAAGGGCGCGATGACTTACCCGGCCATCGTCGTTTCCATCGCCATCCTGGTGGTGATGGTCATCCTCATCTACGTCATCCCCGTCTTCGCACAGCTTTTCAAGGACGCGGGCGCCAAGCTCCCGGCGATGACCGTTTTCGTCATGGACATGAGCGACTTCACCAAGAGCTATTTCCACTGGATGTTCCTGGGCCTGGCAGCCATCATTTTCGCTCTGCGCCGGTTTAGAAAATCGGAGAAAGGCAGAATCATCACCGACCGCCTGATCCTGCGCAGTCCGGTCTTCGGACTGCTGATCCGCAAGGTGGCCGTAGCCCGGTTCACCCGGACCCTGGGCACGATGCTTTCCAGCGGCGTCCCCATCCTGGACGGCCTGGACGTGGTGGCGGCCACGGCCGGAAACGCGGTGGTGGAAAAGGCGATCCGCGACGCCCGCCTCTCCATCTCCGAAGGGCGGCCGGTGGCCGAACCTCTTGCCGACACGGGCGTGTTTCCCCCGATGGTAACCCAGATGATCGCCGTGGGCGAAGCCACCGGCGCGCTGGACAATATGCTGGGCAAGATTGCCGATTTTTACGACGAAGAAGTGGACGCCGCCGTCGACGGTTTGACAGCCCTTCTCGAACCGATGCTCATACTCTTCCTCGGTGTCACGATCGGCGGCCTGCTGGTTGCCATGTACCTGCCCATCTTCCAGTTGGCGGATGTGGTCGCGCGTTAGACAAAATGGCTCGGCAGCCCTTTCCCGTTCATGAGCCTCTATCGGAGGAGGAGGTTTTCAGGGGGAAGCTCAGAAAGCTTCTCCTCTGCCGGCTGGCGCTCGGCGTTTTCCTCCTGCTGCTCACCATCACCGTGGAGAGCAGGAAGGTGGACCTGCTGTCCGCTCACCTCCGGCCCCTCTACCTGTTTTCGTGCATCCTTTTCGTGTTCACCATCATAGGCGCCCTGGGCCTGGACAGGACGCGCAGGCTGAACCGGTTCGCGTGGTACCAGATCCTGTTCGACATCGGCGCCGTCACCGTGCTCATCTATTTTTCCGGCGGCGTGGACAGCCCCTTTTCCTTCCTCTACCTCCTGGTGATCATCGGTTCGGCCCTGCTGCTGTTTCGCCGCGGCAGCCTTCTCACCGCCTCGGCGTGCTCCGTGGTCTACGGCTCGCTCCTGGACATGCAGTACTTCGAATGGCTCCATCCGCTCAATATCGCTTCCCGGTCGGTGCTGGTACACGAGAACGAGAGTTATTTCCTCAACATCCTGGTAAATATCGCCGGGTTCTACCTGGTGGGATTTCTGGCCGGCTACCTGGCCCAGGAACTGCACAAGTCGAGCGAGCAGGTGCGCGAGCACGAACGCGAGTTCCACCAGCTCTCGACCCTCCAGCGCAGCATCGTGCAGAGCATGACCAGCGGCCTGCTCACCATCGACTCCGAGGGCAGGATCGCTTTCCTGAACAGCGCCGGCCAGGATATCCTGGGCGTGAGGCGTGAAGAAGTCGCCGGCCGCCGCCTGGAAACGCTCTTTCCAGGCCTGGACATTGCCGGCTTCCGGGAGCCGGCCCCTCCCGCCGCGCGCAGCCGCTGCGTCCCCCACCGCCGGCTGGAAGTGCCCTACAACGGCCCCTCGGGCGACGAAATCCACCTGGGCTACTCGGTGTCGGTCCTCCACAGCCAGGACGGGGAACCTTTCGGCTGGGTCATGATCTTCACCGACCTCACCCAGCTCAAGGAAATCGAAGAACACATGCAGCGCACCGAACGGCTGGCGTTCGCCGGAAGAATCGCTTCGGAGATCGCCCACGAGATAAAAAACCCGCTGGCGGCCATGAGCGGCGCCGTGCAGATGCTCCAGGGCGAGCCTGGCCCCGACCCCTTCCAGGCGCGGCTGATGGGCATCGTGGAGCGCGAAATCGGCCGCATCAACGAGTTGGTGACTGATTTTTTATGGCTGTCCCGGGGATTTCCGAAATCCGAACACCACGAGGAAGTGCCGGTGTGTGCGATGATCCAGGACATCCTGTCCCTCCTGAGGGCCAAAAACCAGGTGGCGGAGTCCCACACCATCAAGACCGCGTTCGAGGCTTCCCCTTCTCTTAACATAGATCCGCACCACCTGCGGCAAATCCTCTGGAACCTCCTCATAAACGGCCTGGAAGCAATGCCCGAAGGAGGCGAGCTATCGATCTCCGTGCGTCCGTCCCGGAACGCCGGTTCGACGGACCCGGAAGCCAGGATCGACATTTCCGACACCGGCTGCGGGATTCCGGAAGCGGTGCGCAAACGGATTTTCGACCCCTTCTTCACCACCAAGGCCACCGGCACCGGCCTGGGACTCAGCATCGTCTACCAGTTGGTGGAACGGTCCGCGGGCCGCATCGAGGCCAATCCGAACCCCTCCGGACAGGGGACCACGTTTTCCATTTTTTTCCAATCCGCCAAATATTTTTGACTTGCCAAACGAGGCCGGGATGATTATAAGCACTCATCGGAAATGAGTGCTAATAGAACGGGCCTCCCGTACGGCTTTGGTCCGCATTAAATTCCAATTACAAACTAATCCCTAAAACTCGAAAGGAGTGGCTATGAACCTTAGACCGCTTAACGATCGTGTCGTGGTCAAACGCATGGAAGAGGAGCACAAAACCGCAGGCGGCATCATCATCCCCGACACCGCCAAGGAAAAGCCCATCCAGGGCGAAGTGCTGGCGGTTGGCAACGGAAGGATCATGGAAGACGGCTCCAAGCGGCCTCTCGATGTAAAGAAGGGCGACCGGGTGCTGTTCGGCAAGTATGCCGGCACTGAAATTACCCTGGATGGCCAGGAAGTCCTGATCATGCGCGAAGACGACATTCTCGCCATCGTGGAATAAAAGGGTTTTACCCCAAAAGACGAAACAACCAGGAGGTAATATCTCATGCCCAAACAGTTGATTTACGATACAAAAGCTCGCGAACTTCTGCTGAACGGCGTCAACGCGCTGGCAGATGCGGTGAAGGTAACCCTCGGCCCCAAAGGCCGGAACGTAGTGATCGAGAAGAGTTTCGGCGGCCCCACGGTGACCAAGGACGGCGTGACCGTCGCCAAGGAAATCGAGCTTGAAGATAAGTTCGAAAACATGGGCGCCCAGATGGTGAAGGAAGTCGCCAGCAAGACCAGCGACGTGGCCGGTGACGGCACCACCACGGCGACCATTCTCGCCCAGTCCATCTACTTTGAAGGCTCGAAGCTGGTAGCCGCCGGCCACAATCCCATGGCCATCAAGCGCGGCATCGAAAGGGCCGTCCAGCAGGTGGTGAATCAGCTCAAGTCCATCAGCAAGCCCACCAAGGACCAGAAAGAGATCGCACAGGTCGGCACCATCTCCGCCAACAACGACCAGACCATCGGCAACATCATCGCCGAAGCGATGAACAAGGTCGGCAAGGAAGGGGTCATCACGGTCGAGGAAGCCAAGTCGATGGAAACCACCCTCGAGGTGGTCGAGGGCATGCAGTTCGACCGCGGCTACATCTCCCCCTACTTCGTAACCGACCCCGAGAAGATGGAAGTCGTGCTCAACGAGCCGATGATCCTCATCAACGAGAAGAAAATCAGCGGGATGAAAGACCTGCTGCCGGTACTGGAGCAGATCGCCAAGGCAGGCAAGCCGCTGCTCATCATCGCCGAGGACGTGGAGGGCGAGGCCCTGGCGACCCTGGTGGTGAACAAGCTGCGTGGAACCCTCCAGGTATGCGCGGTGAAGGCTCCCGGATTCGGCGACAGGCGCAAGGCGATGCTTGAAGATATCGCCATCCTCACCGGCGGCCAGGTAATCAGTGAAGAAAAAGGCATCCGGCTCGAAAACGTGGGGTTCCCCGACCTGGGCAGGGCCAAGACCGTGCGCATCGACAAGGATAACACCACCATCGTCGACGGCGCCGGCGACCGCAAGACGCTCGAAGGCCGCGTACGCCAGATTCGCACCCAGATCGAAGAGACCACCAGCGACTACGACCGTGAAAAGCTGCAGGAACGCCTGGCCAAGCTGGTCGGAGGCGTTGCGGTTATTTCGGTGGGCGCGGCGACCGAAACCGAAATGAAGGAAAAGAAAGCCCGCGTGGAAGACGCTCTCAACGCCACCAGGGCGGCCGTGGAAGAAGGCATCGTTCCGGGCGGCGGCGTCGCCTACCTGCGCTGCATATCCGCTCTCGATTCGTTGAGCGTCGCCGGTGACGAAAGCCTGGGCATCAAGATCATCAGGCGCGCCCTCGAAGAACCCGCCCGCCAGATCGCGGCAAACGCCGGCGAAGAGGGTTCGGTCATCGTACAGAAGCTCAAGGAACACGAAGGCGCGTTCGGCTACAATGCGGAAACCGGCGAGTTCGAAGACCTGATCGAAGTCGGTGTTATCGACCCCACGAAGGTTACCCGCACGGCGCTGCTCAATGCGGCCAGTGTTTCTGCCCTCATGCTGACCACCGAGTGCATGATTTCCGAACTGCCCAAAGAGGAAAAAACTCCTCCGATGGGCGGAATGCCTCCCGGAGGCGGAATGTACTAAGCCGTCGGGCATTGTGTCCGGTACTATCGGACCCCGACGCTCCCGATGATACGGCTCATCCGGCCCGTGCCGGATGAGCCGGCAGGAAACGCCCTTCGCCCCGCTTGGGGGGCGGAGGGTTTTTTATGCGGCCGGGAAATCCGGGTGTAGGGATAAGAATGGAATTGAACTCCAAATGCTTCTACCTCTATAATCGCCGCACTTTTTGATGTTGTTTGGATTTCAAGCGGCTCATCCTTCGGACGAAAAATGAATCATCGGCGCTTTCTTATCTGCACTTTCCTTGCCTTCGTTTTGCTTTGCGCCGGGTGCAAGGCGGGACGGCAGAGAGCGGGCACCGGGCCCGAATCCGTCCAAACCGTCGAGAACAAGGGCTCCGACACCCTGGTAAACCTGGCGCTGGCATGGGCCGAACTGTTCATGCACACCCACCCCGACGTGCGCATTTCGGTGACCGGGGGCGGTAGTGGAACGGGCATCGCCGCCATGATAAACGGGACGGTTTCCATCGCCAACGCTTCGCGGGAAATGAAACACGAAGAGATCGCGGCCGCCGAGGCCAACGGAGTCAAGCCGCTGGAGTTCGTTGTCGCCAGGGATGCCATCGCGGTCGTGGTCAACCCTGAAAACCAGATCGAACGCCTGACGCTCCAGCAGATATCCGACATCTATACGGGCAGGACCACCAACTGGAAGGAACTGGGCGGCAAAGACCGGCCCATCGTGCTTCTTTCCAGGGAATCGAACTCGGGAACCTACGTCTATTTCCTGGAAAACGTCATCCGGCTCGGGGACCACAAGAGCAAGCTGCTGTTTTCGCCCGACACGCTGCTCATGCCGTCCAGCGAAGGGATCAGCAGCGAGATACGCCAGAACCCCAATGCCATAGGCTACGACGGGCTGGGCTACGTCACGCCCGACCAGAAAATGATAAAGGTCGCCGCCGACGCGCGCGGCCCCTACGTCCTTCCATCGTCCGCAACCGTAAACGACGGCTCGTATCCCATTTCGCGCCCGCTCTACATGTACACGGCCGGCCGGCCCACCGGCCAGGTCAAGGAATACCTGGACTGGATCCAGGACGGCGGGCAGGCCCTGGTCACCAAACTGGGCTTTGTCCCTCTGCACTGATTTCCATCATCCTGAAAGGAGGCTGGACCGGACAGGCAATGAATAAGCCGGGGCAAGCTAAAACTCGGTGGGCCGAATTCATCATCGAATCATCCATTCGAGTCGTCGGATTTTCCACGATTGGATTTGTCGCCCTGATTTTTCTCTTTCTGCTGCGAGAAGGCGTTCCCGTATTCTACGAAGTCTCGCCCGGCAATCTTTTCGGCACCCACTGGTATCCCACTTTCGACATCTTCGGCACCCTGCCCCTCATTCTCGGTTCGGCTTACGTCACCATCGCGGCCATTGTCATCGCCCTGCCCCTGGGGGTATGCACGGCGGTATTCGTGCGCGAGGTGGCGCCGGCATGGACCCGCGATATTTTAAAGCCCATGATAGAAGTCCTGGCGGGCATTCCGTCCGTGGTCCTCGGCTTTTTCGGCATGCACGTGATCGCTCCCCTGGTCCGCACCACGCTGAACGCCCCCACCGGCCTCACGGCCTTTACGGGCGCACTGCTCCTGGCTTACATGTCCCTTCCCACCATCATCAGCGTGGCGGAAGACGCCCTGGACGCCGTGCCGAAAAGCTACCGCGACGCCGCCCTGGCCATGGGGGCCACCAAGTGGCAGACCATCTGGCGGGTGGTGGTGCCCGCCGCCCGGTCCGGGATCGCCACCGCCGTCATGCTGGGCATGGGGCGGGCCATCGGCGAGACGATGGCGGTCATGATGGTGACCGGAAACGCCGGCCGGATGCCGCTGAGCCTCGATTCCCTGTTTATGCCCGTGAGGACGATGACGGCGACGATCGCCGCGGAAATGGGGGAAGTGGCCAACGGCAGCGTCCACTACCACGCCCTGTTCGGAATCGGGATCATCCTGTTCATCCTGACTTTCGTCATCAACCTGGTGGCCGCGAAAGCCATTTTCAAAAAACAATACCGGGGAGGGTTGCGCTGATGAACCGCAACCTGGTGCAAAAAATCGGTTTTTTTGTCCTCACGCTGTCGGCCATCGCGGTGGTAGCCCCCATCCTGGTGGTGGTGGGCATCATCTTTTTCGAGGGCGTCCGGGCGCTTTCCTGGGAATTTATTTCCGCAATGCCCTACGAGGGCATGAAGGAAGGGGGAATTTTCCCGGCCATCCTGGGGACCCTCATCCTTACCTTCGGGACGGCCCTGGCGGCCATCCCGATAGGGGTAGGCGGCACGGTCTACCTGGCCGAATATGCGCGCGACACCTGGATGACCCGCGCCATTCGCCTGGCCATCGTCAACCTGGCGGGCATTCCTTCCATCGTGTACGGGCTGTTCGGACTCGGCATGTTCGTGCTCTTCTTGCACATGGGCACCTCGATCCTGGCCGGAGTGCTGACCCTGGCGATCATGACCCTGCCGGTCATCATCAGCACGGCGGAAGAGGCCCTGCGGGCGGTGCCCATGGAGTTTCGCACGGTGAGCGCGAGCCTCGGCGGCACCAGGTGGCAGGGGATCCGGCATATCGTTCTGCCCCAGGCCCTTCCCGGCATCATCACCGGCACCATTCTGGGGCTGTTGCGGGCCGCCGGCGAAACGGCCCCCATTCTGTTCACGGTCGCCGCCTTCTATCTTCCGCGCCTTCCACAGTCGCCCTTCGACCAGGTGATGTCGCTTCCCTACCATCTCTACGTCATCAGCACCCAGGTCCCCGGCATGCCCATCAGCGTCCAGTACGGCACGGCGCTCGTCCTGCTCATCCTGGTGCTGTCGATGAACGTGGGCGCCACCATCATCCGGAGCTACTTCCGCCGGAGGCGACAGTGGTAGAGCCCAAGCTGCGCATTGAAGGGGTGGACTATTTCTACGACGGTTTCCAGGCCCTGCATTCCATTTCGCTGGAGGTGCCCGCCCATTCGGTGACCGTGTTTTTCGGTCCGGCGGGCGGCGGCAAAACCACCCTGCTGCGCCTCGTCAACCGCCTCAACGACCTGGTCGAAGGCACGCGGATGTCGGGCAGGATCCTTATCGACGGCAAAAACATCTACGACCCGGACGTGAACGTGCCGGAACTGCGCCGCCGGGTGGGTATGGTTTTCGCCCTTCCCCTGCCCCTTCCGGGAACCATACGGGAAAACGTGGTCTACGGGCCGAAGCTGGCCGGGATGCACGACCGTTACCGGATCGAGGAAATCCTGGAGCGAAGCCTCAAGCAAGCCGCCATCTGGGACGAAATAAAAGACCGGCTGGACAGCCCCGCCAACGCTCTTTCGGGCGGCCAGCAGCAAAGGATCTGCATCGCCAGGAGCCTGGCGCTGGAACCGGAGGTGCTGCTCCTGGACGAACCCACTTCCGGACTCGATCCTATTTCCACCAGGAAGGTCGAAGAATCGCTGCACGAACTGAAGAAGGACTACACGATCATCATCGTTCCCCACAGTATCCAGCAGGCGGCCAGGGTGGCGGACCAGGCGGCCTTTTTTCTCATGGGGGAACTGGTCGAGTACCGGCCGGGGACCGAAATCTTCACCACGCCGCGCAACAAGCGGACTGAAGACTACATCACCGGCCGTTTCGGATGATTTGGAGCCGATGGGAAAAATAGAAGTCGAACATCTCAATTTCTACTACAGCGGCCAGATCGCCCTCGAAGACATCTGCATGTCGATCCAGGACCGGCGCATAACGGCCCTGATCGGCCCGTCAGGGTGCGGCAAGTCCACTTTCCTGCGCTGCCTCAACCGCATGAACGACACCATCCGGGGGGCCCGCGCCGAGGGGCGGGTACTGCTCGACGGCAGCGATATCTACGCCCGCGGCACCGACGTGGTGGAGCTGCGAAAGCGCGTGGGAATGGTGTTTCAGAGGCCAAACCCGTTTCCGCAGTCCATCTACGACAACATCGCATTCGGTCCCAGGGTGCTCGGCCTGCCCGGCGGGCGGGGCGAACTGGCCGAAGTGGTCGAGCAGAGCCTTCGGGGAGCCGCCCTGTGGGACGAAGTGAAAGACCGGCTGAAGGAAAACGCCCTCGGCCTCTCGCTCGGCCAGCAGCAGAAGCTTTGCATCGCCAGGACCATCGCCGTGAGGCCCGAAGTGATCCTCATGGACGAGCCCTGCTCCGCCCTGGACCCCATCGCCACCCTCCAGGTCGAAGAGTTGATGCAGTCGCTCAAGTCCGACTATTCCATCGTCATCGTCACCCATAACATGCAGCAGGCATCCAGGGTTTCGGATGCCACGGGGTTTTTCTGGCTCGGCAAAATGGTGGAGTTCGACCTCACAGAAAACATATTCACGCGCCCCAGCCAACAGTTGACCGAAGATTACATCACCGGCCGGGCCGGCTAACCCGCCCGCCTGCCCTCCCCCGGAGATCGTCGCGAGCCTTCCGGCCCGAATATTCCATTGGGATTGCCGCTTTTTCACAACGTATTACAATTTTAAAAAAAGCCGGATCCACGAAGGACCCGGCGGCAGAAGGGACCAGATCCATGGCAAGAGGCGGTTTTGACAGGGACCTACGCCAGCTCCAGGAACGGCTGATCGAGCTGGGCGGCATTGTTGAAAAGACCATCGCGGATTCCGTCGAAATCCTGAAGAACCAGGACATCGCCCGCGCCAGGCGGCTCATTGCCGACGATGCGGAAATCAATCGCAGGCGCCACGCCCTCGAGTCGGAAGCCCTGGTGCTCATAGCGCGCCAACAGCCCATGGCCATCGACCTGCGCATTTTGGCCGCCGTTTTGCAAATCGCCACCGAATTGGAAAGGATTGCCGACTACGCCAAGGGAATCGCCAAGATAACCATCGGCATCAGCGGAAAACCCCTGATCAAACCGCTGATCGACATCCCCCGGATGGCCGGAAGGGCACAGGACATGCTCCACCAGTCACTGGTGTCTTTCATGGAACGCGATGTCGAGCTGGCGATGTCCATAGCCAGAAGCGACCGGGAGGTCAACGAACTCTACCACCAGGTATACCGCGAACTGGTCACTTATATCCTGACCGACCCCGGCAAGATCGAGGATGCCAGCCATCTGATGTGGGTGGGGCACAACCTGGAGCGCACCGCGGACCGGGTGGTCAACATCTGCGAGCGGGTGATCTTTACCGTGACCGGCGACCTGATCGACCTGGACGGCGCATCCGACGGCCTGTTCGACGAACCGGAAGACGCTTAGCGGGAGGACGCCGCCGTGCAAATGAAGCCGCGAAGCGGCGTCATGGGGGCCGAAGCGCCCTACCCTTTTATGGCATCGTTCGATACCGTTTCGAACGCAAATCGGAGTCAGGCGTCGCCGGCCGGGCTCCCGACGGCTTTTAGAAGCGAGGCCGCGAAGATCACCGAATCATTTTCCTGGCTCAACGACAGGCGACCTCCCATGTCGCGCAGAAGCCGGAAGCAAACCGGTACGGAAAGCTCTTTCCGGCTTTCCCCGAAAGGGATGAAAACGTGCTCGGGGTCCCTGATCGGGTGCTTCAGGGGCGCTCGAACGGATATATTGACATTCTGATCGGTCTCGAAGGTTTCGATGGTGATCCTGCCTCCGGGGCGGACGTCTCTTCCGGCGTTGTGGACCACGTTGACCATGACCTGGATCAGGACCGCGGGGTCGGCATAAGCATAAGGAAGCTCCAGGGCGAGTTTCAGGTTGACCTCCACCCCGGCCCGGTCCAGTTCGGTGGAGATCAGGCCCAGGGCTTCGTAGATGATTTCGTTTACCGAGCATTCCCTGGAGTGAAGCTCGACGGGTTTGAGGTAGTTCTCGATTCTTTTCAGGATCTGTTCCAGCCGGGAAGATTCCTCGACGATGATCCCGACCTCGGGCGAGTCCGGGTGTTTGGCCTGGAGCCGGCGGGCGAAGCCCCCGATGGATACCAGGGGATTTCTTATTTCATGGGCCATTTCCGCGGATATGGAGCCCAGTGTCTTCAATTTCTCCTCATGGAGCATGGTTTTGTAGGCTTCTTCCAGCTCCCGGGTCCTCTGGGCCACCATATCTTCCAGGTGCTCGCGGTAGGCCGCCAGTTTTTTCTCGCTCTCCTTCCTCTCCGAAATGTCCCGTATGATGGCCACAAACCCCGGGATGCTCCCGTCGTTGACCGTTATGGCCGAAAGCGTCTCCTCGACTGGGAAGACCGTCCCGTCCTTTTTCATCACGTTCCATTCGGTCCGGAAAAAGCCGTGCGCCCGGATAGCGGCGGCGGCAAGGTTCCCGAATGCTTCAAAGGACTCATCGGAAAGGTGCAGGATACGGGTCGAATGCCCCTCGGCGCCCTCCCTTTCGATCCCGAAAAGATCCAGAAAAGCCCTGTTTACGGAAATGATGCGCCGGCTCCGATCCAGGACCGCTATGGCGTCGCTGGAACTTTGCACCAGCGCCCGGTGTTTTTCTTCCGACTCTCTCAGGGCATTTTCCGCAAGCTTCCGCTCGGTGATGTCTCTTCCGTACACGTTGATGTCATTGGCGTTCGGTGTGGGCACCAGGGTGAGAAGGTACGTCCTGGCTTCGCACTGCACTTCCATGTCCATGACCCGGCCCGACTGGAGCGTTTCCAGCACGGAATCCCGCCACTGGCAGGGAAGCGCCTGGCCTATGGCGCAGCCCAGCGACCGGGTAATGCACCCCGCCGCCGCGTTGGCGTATAGAAGGTACCCTTCCCCGGACAACCGCAACACGGGGTGAGGACTTTCCTCCGGGAACCTCGCCAGGCTCTTGATTTCATCCAGTGCGGCCTTCTGATCGGTCAGGTCCCGCAGGATCCCCGTGAAAAACCTCTCCGTCCCCACCCACACTTCACTCACGGCAAGGTAGAGAGGAAACACCGTCCCGTCTTTCCTGCGCCCCTCCACTTCCCGGCCGCTGCCGATGATCTTCCGGATTCCGGTTCGAAGGTAGTTGCCCAGGTATTCGTCGTGGTGTTCGCGGTACGGCGAAGGCTGGAGCATGCTGACGTTTTTGCCGATCACTTCGTTTGCCGCGTAGCCGAAGGTGCGCTCCGCGGCCTTGTTGAAGGACCGGATGATCGCTTTGTCGTCGATGGTGATGATCCCGTCCACCGTCGTATCGAGGATCGCCTTGAGCCTCGCGGCGCTTCCGCTGAAAGTCCTCACAAGCCGGCAGGCGGCCGATTCCTGTTCCGCGGCCCCTGCGCCTTCGCAGATGAATTCCTGATCGAAGCCGTCCATCCGGAGAATTTTCCTTTAGATATCGAGTTCATTTTAATCTAACAACTTCTGCCCGAAAAACTATCCCGCGGCCCTGCGGCCGCACCGCCCCATCCCGGAGATCCCTTTGTACGACCGCCGTTCAAGCATTGCCCACCCGGATCCGCAAAACCTGCCGGTTCCGGCTCGGAGCCCCCTGAGGCCTGTTCGTGGAGTTGAAAAAGGTGGAAGGCCGGGAATGTTTATACACGGAAGGTGGTAAACCGATGACGGCGATGCACTGCCGACAGGCGGCCCGCCGCAGGCTTTCGCTTATGATTTTTCCAGAAGTTTTGGAGCCGGCGGATTCGGGAGGGTCCTCAGCCTTCGTGCTCCTCCGCGGAGGGACCGCCCGGCCGCCGAGGCAAGTACACGTTGACGGTGGTTCCCGCGCCCACCGTGCTGCTGACCGTAATCTTGCCCCCCAGCTTTTTTACTATCCCGTAGCAGATGGAAAGCCCCAGCCCCGATCCCTTGCCCACCGGCCGGGTGGTAAAAAACGGCTCGAATATCTTTCCCATGATCTCTTCCGGAATTCCCGGCCCGGAATCCGAAAAAGAGACGACCACGAAATCCGGCTCGGCCTTCGTGACAACCAGGAGAGTGCCTCCCGCGGGGTGCATGGCGTCGATGGAATTGTTTACGATATTTACGAACACCTGCTGAAGCTCGAACGGCGAGGCCGAGACCGGGGGGGTATCCGGCTCCAGTTCCATCAGCACTTGGATCCCGTCAAACCGGGACCGGTTTTCGAAATTCTTTACGAGTTCGCTGATCAGGCCGTTTACCTGGACTTCCTTCAAAACGGGGTCGGTTTTCCGGGCGAAGCTGAGCAGCTTGTGCGTGATTTCCTTGCAT
>LUZZ01000294.1:271-3898 GCA_001603845.1 Syntrophobacterales bacterium Delta_01
AATTGGGGTGAAGTCGTAACAAGGTAGCCGTAGGGGAACCTGCGGCTGGATCACCTCCTTTCTAAGGAAACGAGGTTCGGCACGAGAAATCCGCTGTTTAGTTTCGAGAGAGCAGGCTTGGAGACGGAGGTTGGGTATCGGAGGGCGGAAGTGTCCGGTGCCTGATGGCCGGAATCCGGGATCGAGCGAGGAGAGGGCGAAATCAGGGTGGCCGGGCAGGCCGGCAGCCAGGAGCCGATATCCGCAATCCGTTACGGGCCTATAGCTCAGATGCGGTTAGAGCGCACGCCTGATAAGCGTGAGGTCGGAAGTTCAACTCTTCCTAGGCCCACTCGTCACGGTCTTATCGGGGGGGTGTAGCTCAGCTGGGAGAGCGCCTGCCTTGCACGCAGGAGGCCATCGGTTCGAATCCGTTCACCTCCATCGAGAACTGATTCCGGTGCTGAAGGCTTGAGTAGTTTTCAGCATCGAGATCAGGGCTTGAGAGCTCTGAGGTTCTTTGAAAACCGAATAGGGGTAAAGAAGTTTAGACGAGAAGAAGTGTTTTTTTCTGGTCTTGGCCGGTAGTGTCCCGTGATTTTTTGGGTTGGTCAAGCTAGAAAGGGCAAATGGTGGATGCCTTGGCGCCAAGAGGCGATGAAGGACGCGGTCAGCTGCGAAAAGCTCCGGGGAGCCGCTAAACAGGCTTTGATCCGGAGGTGTCCGAATGGGGAAACCCGGTCCCGGTAATACGGGGCCATCAAGCTTAGGCTTGAGGCGAACCCGGGGAACTGAAACATCTCAGTACCCGGAGGAAAAGAAATCAAAAGAGATTCCGCAAGTAGCGGCGAGCGAACGCGGAACAGCCCAAACCGGAGTCTTCGGACTTCGGGGTTGTAGGGTCCCGACAAGGGGATGTTGAAGGGTAGCGGAATGGTCTGGAAAGGCCGTCCATAGAGGGTGAGAGGCCCGTACGCAAAACCCGGAAGCACCTCTGGGATACCCTGAGTACCGCGGGGCACGTGGAACCCCGTGGGAAGCTGGGAGGACCATCTTCCAAGGCTAAATACTACTTGGCGACCGATAGTGAACTAGTACCGTGAGGGAAAGGTGAAAAGTACCCCGGGAGGGGAGTGAAATAGTACCTGAAACCATTTGCCTACAAGCAGTGGGAGGACGGTGACAAGGGTTACGGCCTTTGTCTGTCTGACCGCGTGCCTTTTGCATAATGAGTCAGCGAGTTACTCTCTGTGGCAAGGTTAAGCCGAGCGAGGTGTAGCCGAAGCGAAAGCGAGTCCGAACAGGGCGCAATAGTTGCAGGGAGTAGACCCGAAACCAGGTGATCTATCCATGGCCAGGGTGAAGGTAAGGTAACGCTTACTGGAGGCCCGAACCGAAGAGGGTTGAAAACCTCTCGGATGAGCTGTGGATAGGAGTGAAAGGCTAATCAAACCTGGAAATAGCTGGTTCTCCCCGAAATGCATTGAGGTGCAGCCTCGGAGTGAGAACGGCGGAGGTAGAGCGCTGGATGGGCTAGGGGTCTTACCGGATTACCAAACCCAACCAAACTGCGAATGCCGCCGTATCGTCTCCGGGAGTGAGACTGCGGGAGATAAGTTCCGCGGTCGAGAGGGAAAGAGCCCAGACCGTCAGCTAAGGTCCCCAAATAGGCGCTAAGTGGCAAAGGATGTGGGGATGCACAGACAACCAGGAGGTTGGCTTAGAAGCAGCCATCCTTTAAAGAAAGCGTAATAGCTCACTGGTCAAGTGTGCCTGCGCCGAAAATTTAACGGGTCTAAAGCGCCTTACCGAAGCTGCGGCAACAGAGGTCGGATAACAGATGTCGGGTGTCGGATATCAGAGGTCGGAGAATGCCCATCTATAGCTATCGTGATCTTGAGGTGTACGGGGAGGCTTTCGAGCTTGCCCTGAAGGTGCACCGAAGGAGTGAGGACTTCCCGTCGGCGGAATGCTACGGGATGACTTCCCAGGTGCGCAGGAGTTCGAAGAGCATCTGTGCGTTGATAGCGGAGGGGTTTGGCCGCAAGGATACCGTGGTTGAGTTTAAGAGGTACTTGCGGATGGCGCATGGGTCGGTGCAGGAAACCAAGGTGTGGCTGGGGTTTGCCGAAGCCCTGGGTTTTCTGGCCGAAGGTGCGTACCGGGAGTTGTGGGAAGGCTATGATCGTCTTGGGAAACGGATATACAGGATGATCGCGACGTGGGACAAGGTTGGGTCGCAAGCCGGAACGCGATGAGTTCTCCGAGTGGTGATATGTTCGATACCGTAATGGATAGCATCGGGAAGGTCGGGGTTTTGTGATACCGACAGCCGATACCCGATACCCGTTATCCGACCTCCGTTGGGTAGGGGAGCATTGCACGAGCCTGCGAAGGTGTACCGTGAGGAGCGCTGGAGGCAGTGCAAGAGATTATGCTGACATGAGTAACGATAAAGCGGGTGAGAATCCCGCTCGCCGTAAGCCTAAGGTTTCCTGGGTAAAGGTCGTCTGCCCAGGGTTAGTCGGCCCCTAAGCCGAGGCAGAAATGCGTAGGTGATGGGAAACGGGTTAATATTCCTGTACCACCGGGAAAGCGTTAAAAGCGATGGGGGGACGCAGGAGGGTAGGCCATCCGGGTGTTGGAAGTCCCGGTATAAGCCTGTAGGCGGGGATGGCAGGCAAATCCGCTGTCCTGTATAACGCCGAGAGGTGATGTGGAGGGCGAAAGCCCGCAAACTGGTTGATCCCAGACTGCCAAGAAAAGCCTCTAGTGAGTTTTCCAGGTGACCGTACCGCAAACCGACACAGGTAGGCGAGGAGAGAATCCTAAGGCGCGTGAGAGAACCCTGTTTAAGGAACTCGGCAAAATGACACCGTAACCTAGGGAGAAGGTGTGCCCTCATCAGGTGAAGGGACTTGCTCCTGGAGCCGAGGGGGGTTGCAGAGAAGAGGCGGTAGCGACTGTTTACTAAAAACACAGGACTCTGCTAAGTCGCAAGACGACGTATAGGGTCTGACGCCTGCCCGGTGCTGGAAGGTTAAGGGGAGATGTTATTGCGCAAGCGAGAAGCGTTGAACACGGCGGCCGTAACTATAACGGTCCTAAGGTAGCGAAATTCCTTGTCGGGTAAGTTCCGACCTGCACGAATGGCGTAACGACTTCCGCACTGTCTCAAACAGGGACTCAGTGAAATTGCAGTCTCGGTGCAGATACCGAGTACCCGCGGCTAGACGGAAAGACCCCGTGCACCTTTACTACAGCTTGGCATTGGATTTTGGGCGTGTATGTGTAGGATAGGTGGGAGGCGATGAAGCGGGGGCGCCAGCTCTCGTGGAGCCAACGTTGAAATACCACCCTTATGCGTCTAGAGTTCTAACCCAGGAAAGTGATCCTTTCCGGGGACAGTGCCTGGTGGGTAGTTTGACTGGGGCGGTCGCCTCCCAAAGGGTAACGGAGGCGCGCGAAGGTTCCCTCAGGCTGATTGGAAACCAGCCGTAGAGTGTAAAGGCAGAAGGGAGCCTGACTGTGAGACGGACACGTCGAGCAGGGACGAAAGTCGGTCTTAGTGATCCGGTGGTTCTGAATGGAAGGGCCATCGCTCAACGGATAAAAGGTACGCCGGGGATAACAGGCTGATCTCCCCCA
>LUZZ01000295.1 GCA_001603845.1 Syntrophobacterales bacterium Delta_01
GTCCTTTTCGAAGTGGTTCTTGTACTCCTCGTAGGTGGTCGAACCTATGCAGCGAAGCCCGCCCGCCACGAGCACCGGTTTGAGTATGTTGGAGGCATCCATGGAACCGCCGCTGGTGGCGCCGGCGCCCACCACGGTATGGATTTCGTCGATGAAAAGGATCGCACCCTTTTTCTTTTTGAGTTCCTGGATAACCCCCTTGAGGCGCGCTTCGAAATCCCCCCGGAACTTGGTGCCGGCAAGCAGCGCCCCCATGTCCAGGGCAAAGATCTCCACGTCGTGGAAGGCCGCGGGCACCTGTTTCTTATGGATCAGGAGCGCCAGCCCCTCGGCAATGGCCGTTTTCCCGACGCCCGGGTCGCCCACCAGGATGGGGTTGTTCTTGCTCCGCCTGCCGAGAATCTGGAGGGTCCTCAGGATTTCATCCTCGCGCCCGATCAGTGGATCGATGCCGCCGTTGGCCGCTTTTTCGATCAAATTCAAGGTAAAACTTTCGAGCGCCGTCGTCTTGCGCCCCGGCTGCTGTTCCTGGGGTGGAGCCGCTTCGAATTCGCTTTCCTCCGGATCGGGGACCTTCGAGACTCCGTGCGAAATGTAGCTCAGCACATCCAGCCGGGTGACGCCCTGGGACTTCAGAAAATAGACGGCATAGGAATTCTCTTCGTAGAACATGGCGGCCAGGATGTCCCCGGCGTCCACTTCCCGTTTTTCAGCCCCCTGGACGTGCATGAGCGCACGCTGGAGCACCCGCTGGACGGCAAGCGTCTGGATGGGGTCCTGTTCCACCCCTTCCGGCAGCTTCTCCGAGCGTTCCTCGAAATATTTTTCAAGGCGCAGCTTGAGTTTATCGAGGTCGGCGCCGCAATGGTACAGGATACGCCTTCCGGTCGCGTCATGGATTATGGCGTAGAGAATATGCTCCAGCGCAAAGAATTCGTGCCTTCTCTGCTTTGCCTCTTTGATTGCAGCCGCGAATGTAAGTTCGAGTTCTCTATTTATCATCGTTATGCTTCTTCCATGCTGCACCGCAGGGGGAAACCGCTTTTCCTCGCCAGGTGGTGCACGATTTCGACCTTCGTTTCGGCAATGTCCTCCGAAAAAACCCCGCAGACTCCCATCCCGTTCTTATGAACGAGAAGCATGATGCGTGTGGCCTCTGAGATCGGCTTATGAAAAACCTTTTGCAAAATCTCGACCACAAACTCCATCGTAGTATAATCATCATTGTGAAGCAGGACCTTAAACATGGGCGGAAGTTCCAGTTCCTCTTCGACCCTGCCCTCCACGTCCTCTCTGAAATCAGGATGGACGTCGCTCATCCCTGCCCCTCCACTG
>LUZZ01000296.1 GCA_001603845.1 Syntrophobacterales bacterium Delta_01
AATCTATCATCTGCCGGGTGGCCAGGTGGTTTTTTACCGTGGCGAACCCCACACGGGAAGGAATGCCGCACGCCCTTCCCAGCGCGCACAGAAGCGACGCCTTCGGGACGCAGAAGCTCCTGCCCCGCGCGATGACGTAGCTGGCCCGGTAATGTTCGGGAAGATGAAAAGGACAGTAGGGGTCGTAGCGGATACCGTCGCGCACCGCCAGGTAGAGCGCCGCCGCTTTTTCGACCGGGTCTTCGATGCCTCCGGCGGCCCTTTGCGCGTATTCTTCGACGGCGGGATGCCCGCTGTCGATGATCGGCGTCGGTTCCAGGTATTGGTTCACATCCGGCATTGTCTGCAGCTTCCTCCCGTGGACGTGCGCTTTTTTCCGCGCGTCATTATGGCAGCCGGGGCGCAAAGAGTCAAACCCGGCCGCTGCAGGCCCCCCAGATTGACGGCCGTTTGAACCGGTCGCCCCCTAATGATTATTTTATACGCGACGACACAAATAATTTTGGCGCTGTGTATCGCAGTGTACTTGCATTTTTTGATACCGGCCGGCCCCTCAAATGCCGGTTGGCAGAAACTCGAAACTGGAGGTCCGGGGTTTCATGAACCGCTTCGTAAGAATCGGCAGCGGAATCTTTTCTCTCCTGTTGGGTTCGAGTGGGTTTATCATCCCCATCCTCCCCGGTTGGCCTCTTTTCGCCGCCGGCCTGATCCTTCTTTCCCCCGACGTTCCGTTTCTCCGGAAGATGAAGCAGAAAATGGAGGCGCGGTTTCCCAAGATTGCGCAACGCCTTGAAAAGCACATCGGAAAGGTTTGCGACGATTGCTTTTGACGGCGGACTGCCTTCACCGTTCCGGAAATTTTATGGAACCGGCAGCCCGGCTTAAAAATATCATCCGGAAGCAATGCCCCGGGCTCCGCCGCCCGCACACGGGACGGGAACCGGACGCTCCCTTCGGGGATCGGACCGCGCCCCACCGGGAGGCTTGCAACACGGGCAGGAATCATTACCCTTTTTATTAGGGTGAACTTCCACTCCGCCCCACATGGGTGCGGGAAAGGGTTTGGGGAGGGGATGGATTCGATGCCGTTCCCTCCTCTTTTTTAGAGCCGGCAGTCCGGCGCGCCGCAGCACCGGACTCGGTGGGGGGGCGGGAGAAGTTTTCCCCCGTTCTTTTAGGATCGCAGGCGATTTCCCCTGCCGCTTGCAACAGGCGTCATCCTCGATGGAGGTCCGGTCATGGCTGCCGGGACAGAACCAATGGATTATCCGAGACGGATCCTGCCGGGATTTATCGCCGGTTTTGCCGCCACCCTGATTTTTCACCAGCTCACTCTGCTGGTGCTTTGGCGTGCGGGTCTCGCGCCTTTTGCGCCGTTTTCCATGGCGGCCACCAAACCGATGGGGGTGCCGGCCGTGTTTTCGCTTGCCTTTTGGGGCGGAATATGGGGCATCCCGTTCGCGCTGATAGAACCCGGTTTCCCGAGAAACGGCAAGTACTGGGCGGCGTCTTTCCTGTTCGGGGCCGTATTCCCTTCGGCCGTGGCCCTGCTGCTGGTGCTGCCCCTCAAGGGCCGCCCCATGGGAGGCGGCTGGCATGCGTCCCTGCTGATCACGGCCTTTCTCATCAACGGCGCATGGGGAGTGGGCACGGGACTGTTTCTCAGGATTTCGGCGGCTTACGGCAAAAGAAAACCGGTCCGGCTCCGGTAGGCTCCACGAAACGGCGGCCCCTCGCGGCGGGATCAGCCCTCTTTTCGGGAAATCATCCTGTAGAGCTTGAAGGCCAGCGCGGGATCGAGGGCGCGGAGGGTTTCGAGTTCCTTTTGGGCCGCGTCGATGTGGCCGAGGCGCAAACTGGCCATGGCAAAGTTGAAATGCGCCTCCCCGGAAGACGGGTCGGCCTCCACCGCTTTCCCGTAAGCCCGGAGCTCCAGCATGTGGAGGCCGAGCTTTTCGTACATGGCGCCCAGGTCGTTGTAGATGCCGGCGTCGTGGGGATTGGACTTGGCCGCTCTTTCCAGGGTTTCGGCGGCCTCCCGATATTGACCTCTCAGCCCGTACATCAGAGCCAGCCTGTGCTGGGCGCTTTCATACTGGGGGTCGATCAGCAGCGCCCGGCTGAATGCCTCCCGCGCCTCGTCGTCGAGCCCGTAGCGTTCGCATGCCAGGCCCAGGCCGTAGTACGCCTCCAGGGAATCGGGGGCGATCCGGAGAGCATCCTTGTACGTCTGAATTTCCTTTTCGGGAGATCCGAGCTGCCCGTATGCCGAAGCCAGCCCCAGGTAGGCGCTCAGGCCGGAAGGGTTGATGCGGATCGCTTCGCTGAACGCCGCCCGCGCGTTGCCGTAGCGCCCCATCCCCAGGTATGTCTCGCCCAGTTTCACGCAGGCCCTGACGTTTTCCGGGTTGATCAGGAGCGAGAGCCGGAAGGCCCGGCACGCTTCGTCGTGGTTGCCCGCCTCCAGGTACGACGCGCCCACGTTGAAAGGAACTTCCGCCAGGTCGCCCCGGATGAAGGGCAGCGTGAACCAGCCGGCCACTCCCAGGAGCACGAAAAACCCGAGGATCGGCGCCAGCCGGCGCAGGCTGAAACTGCGGGTTTTCTCGCTTTCCTCGTAAAGCGGTTCTTCCGGCGAGTCTTGTGGAACCGTTTCCGGGTCGGGATGAGGCTTTTCGGCGGTTTTTTCCGTATGATTGCCGGACACCAGGTGCTTGTACGCGAGGTTGATATCCGCCAGCCGGACTTGAGCCTTGCGCTGCAGGCGGAGGTCCCCGGAGAACCTGTCCGGGTGCCAGACCTTGATCAGGTCCCGGTACGCCTCCTTGATCTCGTCGGGACCGGCATCCTGGCCTATCCCCAGGATTCTACGGCATCGCCGCTCAAGTTCTTCCATCGCAAACCCCGCCAGTCGCGCCCCTGCACTTCCGCCGCCCCGGTGAACGGCCGTTGGAATGATAGTATTCCGGAAAAGTAGAATTTAATCATAGTCGATAACGCGTTGTCCACAGGTTCTTCTTTTCCTCACTTTTCCGCTCACCGGGCAGGGAAATCTCCCGCCCGCCCGGTTTGGCGATTGCTCCCGACCGGGCGTAATGGTAAAAGATCGGCATTTTCGTGAAACGGGCGGGCGCATCCCCGGCTGTTCGGAGGCTGCATGCGGGCCGGCAAAACCCGTTTTTTCGCGTCGCGGGCGGCATCGAAACCGGGCGTTGATCTGTTCCTCAGGGAAAGGACTTTCTTTGAAGCGAGCCCTGCGAGAAATCTTCATCTGGGCCTTTTTTATCATCCTGTTGGTCTCGGTGGTGCAGTCCAACATCATCGTCCGTTCGGCTTTCGATTTCCTCATTTTCCTGCTGGGGGTGGCCGTAAAGGCGGGGGCGGTCGCGCTCCTGCTCGCGCCGCTGGTCTTCATAGCACTGCGCCCGGAAAGAGGGTTTGCCAGGCGCCGATAATTTGGACCTGCCCCGGAAG
>LUZZ01000297.1 GCA_001603845.1 Syntrophobacterales bacterium Delta_01
GTTGCAGCCCCTCTTTCGCCCTGGCGAGAAAAGACAGGGGCGGGGTCGGCCGAAGATTAACTTTTGTTATTATAGTACGGGTGCCGGCCGTTCATCAAACGAACTTCCTGCCCACGGTGGGAAAGAAATTCGCAAAGCACTCCGCGTACCGGTATTCCTTGTTGCCGGAGATGCGGGCGGCGTGATTTCCCCGCATGCGCGCCCGCATGCTGTAGTATTCGATCAGATGCTTCTGGGCCTTGAAGCATTCCATGGCCTGTCTTTTGACTTCGAAGGTCTCCGTGATGTCGATGATGGTACCCGGTTTGAAGTCGCTGATCTCGGTCTGGTGAGGTTCGAAGCCGAAGATGCTCATCTGCCTGGTGGCCTGGAGGCCGTTTAGCATCACGCCGGCCGAATTGGCCATGACGCACGACTGGGAAACGAGCTGCGAGACCTTTTCGTGGTCCGGGTTGAAGGCGTCCCTGCGGTCGTGGGTGATCACGATATCGGGCCGTATTTCGCGGATGCGCACGGTGAGCCGGTCCATGCGCTCGCGCGTGATGTTCATGGGATAGTCTTCGAAATCCCAGTATTCGACATTTTCGAGGCCCAGGATGCGCGCGGCCTCCGAGGCCTCTTCGGTTCGAATCCGCTCGACGTTTTCCGCACTCTGCCCTTCCTGTTTCCACAAGTCGTTGGACTCGCCGCGCACCCCGAAGCTCAGCACGATCACGTGGACGTCCGCTCCCCCCCGGATATAGGCGGCGATGGTGCCCCCCGCGCGCCACACGAAATCGGCCGCGTGCGCGCTCACGACCAGCATGTTTTTTCCCTGCATGAGTTTTCCTTCCTTAAATTATAGGGGCGGAACCGCATCCCTCCGCGTCCCGCCCCGCCCGGATGCATCGCGGCTCAACTCAGCACCGCTCCTCCTTGTGGGTGACGGCCTCGATGGACATGCCGCCCTCGGAGGATTGCGCCTCCTTCCTGCCGCGCCACAGCGGCATCACCACGCTGAGGACCGACAAGGCCATGAACGCCAGGAAGATCGGGAGTTTGAGCAGGTCCACGTAGTGGCCGTCGAACAGCACGACCATCTGGTAGAGGTTGCGCTCCAGGATCGGCCCCAGGATGACTCCCAGCACCATGGGCGCCAGGGGGATGTCCATTTCGCGCAGGCCGAAGCCCACCAGCCCGATCCCGAACGCCGAAAACACGTCGAACCAGTCGTTTCTTACCGCAAAGGAGCCGACCAAGGCGAAGACGATGATCATGGGGGCCAGGATCGACGACCGCAGGCGGCTCAACTGCGCGATGTGGCGCGCGCTGAGAAGTCCCACCCCCAGCATGATGAGGTTGCAGACGAACACCCCCATGAATACGGTGTAGACGAGCAGGCCGTTTTCCTGGAACAGCATGGGCCCGGGGAGAATCCCGTGCATGGTGAGCGCCGCCAGGATGATCACGGCGTCCACGCTTCCCGGAATGCCCAGGGTGAGGGCGGGGACCAGGGAGGAGAGCACCGCGGCGTTGTTGGCCGTATCGGAGGCGATGACCCCGGCGATTTCGCCGCGGCCGAAATTTTCAGGGGTCTTGGAGGCCCGCTTCGCTTCATTGTACGAAACGAACCCGGCGATGGTCGGCCCGGCGCCGGGCAGTACGCCGACGACCGCCCCGATGATCGAGGAGCGCGCGAAATTTCCGGCGTACCGGGTCCAGTCCCGAAGCTTGAAAAGGAAATTGTCCGCCTGCAGCAGTATCCCGCCGCCCTGTCCGACCACGGACTTTCTCTCCCGGATGATGGCGAAGACCTCGGGAAAGGTGAAAAGACCGATCAGGGTGACGATGATCGGGAAGCCGTCAACCAGGTCGGGCGTCACGGCGAAGCGCACCGTGCCGGAGGGCGCAAAGCCGATGGTGCTCATCAGGAGACCCAGCAGACCCGCGATCAGCCCTTTGACCAGGTTTCCGGAAGAAAGCGTGATGATGATCATCAGGCCGAACAGGGTGAAGGAAAACATCTCCGCCGGCCCGAACATGAGTGAAAGCTTGGCCAGGGGGGGCGACAGGAAAAGCAGCGTCAGGGCCGAAACGAAGGCCCCTATCGTGGAACCGAACACCGAAGCCCGCAGAGTCCGCGTGGCCTTCCCCTGCTTGGCCAGTTCGTAGCCGTCCAGGGTGGTTGCGGCCGAGGCCGCCGTTCCCGGTATATTGAGGACAATGGCCGGAATGGAGCCGGAGTACAC
>LUZZ01000298.1 GCA_001603845.1 Syntrophobacterales bacterium Delta_01
TTATAGCACTGCTCGGATGCCGTTCGCCACTTCCCTTGACTTCTCCCCAACAGTGGGAATGCCCCTCTTTGGCACCGTTTCACGAACACGAAGAGAAAATAGGGTTGTTCCGCAAGCCGTGACCTTCCCGTAAAACTCAGAGTTGGCTTATCCCCCAGCATAAGATCTCCCGAATCGTCATTCCCACTGCGTTCCAGGCGGGAATCCGGCTAGGTCTTCAAACCACTGCCGCCATCCCGCCAAGAGGGGGGCGCTGTCTTGGGGGCCTTCCGCAATAATATTTATGTCTTGCGTATGAACGAGGAACGTGGTATGCGAAATATTACAATGAAAAACCTAGGTATCGTATTGAGATACCAACTCGGGAATGGGGCCATGGACAAGCTTTACGAACTCAAACTTTTGAACAAGATCTTCGATGTTCTCGAAAGCTTTACGCCGGAGAAGCCCGAATATTCCCTTACCGAACTCCAAAAGAAGCTGAATCTCCACAAAGCGACTCTGTACCGGATTCTTCTCAATCTCGAAACCCGTGAATATATCCAAAAATCCCGGTATTCCGGAAAGTATCGCCTGGGGTCGAAATTCGCCGTCCTGGCCAACGTGTGCCTGTCCGGGCTCGACCTTCGCGAAGTGTCCCACTCCTTCACGCGCACCCTGGCCGAAGAGACGGGGGAGACCATCATCATCAACGTCATGGAGGGATACCACGGGGTTTGCATCGAGCGGATCAACAGCACTCAGCCGGTCAAGATTACCGCGGAAATCGGCCACCAGGTGCCCCTGCTGCGGGGAGCGAGCGGCAAGATCCTGGCGGCTTACTGCGACGACCGCCAAATCGCCGCCATTTACGAAAAGGAAAAAGGGGAGCTGGCAAAACCGCTGGAGGAAATACGCCGGGACTTGAGCGATCTCCGGGAGAAAGGCCACGCCATCACTTTCGAGGAACTGGACCGCGACACGGCGGGGATTTCTTTCCCGATCCGGAACGCAGCCGGCGTCGTGGTGGCCGGGCTGAGCGTGATCGGTCCGCTGTTCCGGTTCAACGACAGCAAGGTTCCCGGCCTGTTGCGTTTTACCGGCGAGTGCGCGGCCTTGATATCCAAAGAACTGGGGTACGGTGGAAATAGGGGGGAAAGCCCAAGGGCCGCATAGGAGGATGCGGCCCCCTCGGGCGATTGTTGCACTGCCGAGCGAGATCGGCCCGCCGTTCCGGTTCAACGACGGCAGGGTTTTCGGCCTGTTGCGTTCTACCGGTGAGTGCGCGGCCTTGATATCCAAAGAACTGGGGTATGGTGGAAATAGGGGGGAAAGCCCAAGGGCCGCGTGGGAGGATGCGGCCCCCTCGGGCGGCAGTTGTGCATTGCGGTTGGGTCATGAACTTTCTACCAGGAGGCGAACCGGATGAGCCAGAGATTCTTTTTTCGTCTGTTACTCGTATTCTTCTTTGTTTTTGCCGCATCGGCGGGGATCGATCAGGAAGCCGCGGCGGCCGATAACGTGATCAAGATCGGCGCGGCGGTCAGCCTCAGCGGGAAATTCGCCAGGGAAGGAGAATTCCTGCGCCAGGGGTACGATTACTGGAAAGATGAAGCCAACGCGCGGGGCGGGATCGACATCGGGGGCAAAAAATATCAAATCGAGATCGTCTACAACGACGACGAAAGCGATCCCCAGACCAGCGCCCGGTTGACGGAAAAGCTGATTACCGAGGACAAGGTCAATTTCCTCTTCGGTCCCTATTCTTCCGGCATCGCTACGGCCACCGCCGCGATCAGCGAGAAATACAACGTTTTGACCATCGTCCCCATGGCGACCGCGGACAGCATCTATCAGCGCGGATACCGGTTCATCTTCTGCCCCTCTCCGCTGGCCAGCACCGGGCTCTTCCCCGTGCTCGACCTGATCGCGTCCCTGGCCCAGAAACCCTCGACCGTGGCTATCGTGGGGCCGGATTCCCTTTTCCCGAACATCACGGCCGAAGCGGCGAAGAAAAAGGCCGAGCAGATGGGATTGAAGGTGGTCTACACCGCCAAGTATCCCCAGAACACCCCCGATTTGTCCGCCGTGGTCACGGAACTGAAGTCCAAAAACCCGGAAGTGGTGCTCACCACCGGCTACACCCAGGACTCCATTTTGCTGATCAAGTCCATGCGGGAACTCCAGATCAACCCCAAGATGATCGGGCTTGCCATGTCCATCGCGGTCCCCGATTTCCGGAACGCACTCGGGCCGGCCGCCGACCAGATACTGGGCGTCGATTACTGGGTGCCCACGCTCACCTACACCGGCCCGATCGTGAAGGACTCCGCGGAATACGCCAAAAAGTACCAGGAAAAATTCGGGAAGGCCCCGACCTACCAGGCGGCGAGCGGCACGGCGGGAGGCATCGTTTTGCAGATGGCCCTGGAAGCGGCCAAGAGCACCGACCCCAAGGCGGTTCGGGAAGCCCTTTTGAAGATGAATGCCGAGACGTTTTACGGGAAGGTCAAGTTCAACGACCACGGCGTCAATACGATGGCCGAGCTGAACGTGACGCAAATCCAGGACGGACAGCCGAAAGTGGTTTTCCCGGTCCAGGTGCGCCAAACCCCGGTGCAGTATCCGAAGGCGCAGTGGAAATAACGGCGCGTTTGCAGGGGGTGGAGCGCCCCCGTTCCATTTAAGATGACGCAGGGGAGGGCTTGATGTCCTCCCCCGGATCGCAATACCAAAGGTCAGGCCGGATGGTTCCATGCACCGGCATTCGGGCGGGGGAGCCTGTGGAAGCGGCATTGCCAGGGCTCCCCGCGCTTTTAAGTGGATTGTATAGTTTTCCGAACGGCCGGGAATCACGAGGGACGGAATGCTCATTCAGACGATAATCAACGGGCTCTTGCTGGGTGGTCTCTACGCGACCGCCACCATCGGGTTTTCGATGGTCTGGGGCGTCATGGGGGTGATCAACCTGGCCCATGGCGCGTTCATCATGGTCGGGGCCTATGTCAGCTATCTGCTTTTTGCCAAAGCCGGGATCGATCCGTTCCTGTCCATTCCGCTCTCGATGGCGGTGCTGTTCGTGATCGGGTACTTCCTGCAGGCCGTGCTTTTGAACCGGGTCATGAGGTTCAGCCTGCTTCTTTCGCTGATCCTGACGTTCGGGATCGACATGATCCTGATCAACGTGGTGGTCCTGCTTTTTTCATCCGATTTTCGCTCGGTCAATACCTCATATTCCGGAAGCGCCCTGGCCATAGGGGGGAGCCTCATCCCCACCGTCCGGTTCGCGATTTTCGGTTTCGCCCTGTTCCTGGCCGGAGCGTTTTACCTCTTCGTCAGGAAAACCCGGGCCGGGCAGGCGATCCTCGCCACGGCCCTGGACAAGGAAATCGCGAGGCTGATGGC
>LUZZ01000023.1 GCA_001603845.1 Syntrophobacterales bacterium Delta_01
CCGCTCTCCTTGACGAATTCGCTGAAAGACTCGGCGAGATCGGTCCGAACCCCTACAAAGGCTATTAATAACAGGGTCGGCAGGCCGCTCCGGAATCGGATCCGGGGCGGCCTGCCGGTTCGCCTTGCCCCTCCCCACAGAGGAGCAGGGCCGGACTTGACAGCTTAGGAGGTAGAGGGATGAGCAACAAGGTTGATCCGAATTTCATACGGGAATTGAAACACTTCGGACTAAAAGATGCGAACAAGTGCTACAACTGTGGGACGTGCACGGCGGTTTGCAATCTGGCTACGGCTGAAACCCCTTTTCCCCGGAAATTGGTCAGATACGTACAGCTCGGGCAGAAGGACAAGATCAAAAATTCACCGGAGCCCTGGCTCTGCTATTATTGCGGGGACTGCTCGACCCGGTGCCCCAGGGGTGCCGATCCCGGCGAGACGATGATGGCGCTGCGCCGCTACCTTACTTCGCTTTACGACTGGACCGGTTTTGCCCGCAAATTTTATACTTCCGAGAAGTTCGAAATACTCGCCGTCTCGGCGGTCGGAGCCTTCGTCGGGCTGGGGATGATCATCTGGGGTTTCTTCGCCCCCAATCCGAACTGGAAATATCCGGCCCTCAATTCGATCTGGCCGGCGCAGCAGGTGGAGATCGCCGACCTTGTCATGGCGGCCATCCTTTCGTTTCTCCTCCTGAGCAATCTCTACCGGTGCGTCCGGACCGTCCTGGGAGATTACTGGAGTAAGATTCCTCTGCGGCTGTATAAAGACGAAATTAAGTTCCTGCTGACCAATTTCCTCACCCAGAAAGAACTTGGCAAGTGTACGGATCGGAAGCAATGGCTGGTGCACTTGTCGATCATGACCGGCTACTCGACGATTTTCCTGATGGTCGTGCTGTTCATCGCCGGTCCGGTTCCCATGCTCATCCATGCCGACTGGTGGCACTTCCAGCGCGACTACATCCCGGGTCACGAGTATTCCCTCCTGCATCCCATTCGGCTACTGGGCTATTACGCCACGTTCGCCATCATGTACGGGACTACCTATGCCATAATCGGCCGGCTGCGAAAGAGCAAGGCTCCTTACAAGAACACCCACCCGACCGACTGGACGTTTCTCATCCTGCTTCAGTTGACCACCATGACCGGCATTTTCGTTCATTTCGCGGCCCTGCTGGGGTGGGTACTCGCCACCTATGCGATCTACGTCATCCACATGATGGTGGCCATTCCCATGCTGGTGCTCGAGGTGCCGTTCGCCAAGTGGGCGCACCTGGCCTACCGGCCGGTTGTGTTGTTCCTGATGAAGGTCAAATCGAGATACGCAGCCGAATATGAAAGCGCCGGGCAGCCGGTGCTGGAAGCCAAGCCCGCGGTCTAGCCGTTTTCGCCGCGCTGCTTTCGTGTCAGAATCAAAGCCCGCCGGGACGCCAAGCGGTCCGTCCCGGCGGGCTTTTTCATTTTCAGGCAAGTAGTTTCGTCTTTCGCCGGCTATCCGCCGGATGGGCCGGCGGCATGATCAAGCTTTCGGCCGATCCTGGTCGAAAAACTTTGAAAAACCGAACTTAGTGCCTGACCTCGATGGCTTTTTAAATTAAGATAGGCGCGAAACGGGGCCTCATCAAAGAGGCCCGGCCGGCGAAACGAAGGAAAGGGTTTCCGCACGGCCGCAACGGCTTTTGTTCTTCACAAAGGACCAAGACATGGGCGGAGTCGCCGGCCGGGCGGATCGATCGCTTCACGGGGCGGTCCCGCCCGCAAATTTTGGCGGGGCAGGGGCTTTCCCTGCGGCGATTCCATGTCTTAGATTACGGCAAGGACAGTGGGGCGTTCCAGTCGAGGCAGCATACGGTACACATCATAAGGACCAACGGTAATGTCAAAAGAACCTCAGATAGTGCACTCTTTTCCCAAGAACCCCCTCGAAGAGGTGAGATCGTCGATCACTTTCTTCAAGGGCAAGCAGTACGTGGACATTCGGATTTATTACAAGGGAGACGACGGGGAGTTCCATCCTTCCAAAAAAGGCGTGACCATCGCGGTGGATCTTTTTCCCGAACTGGAAGCCGGGATGCAGAAACTGAAGGAGGTCCTGGAGGAAGAGTAAACGGAAAAAGCGAAAGCCGGCGCAATTCGATGATTCGATTTTCTGCCGGCGTTTTGGTTTTATGGACGTTAAATCCGGACTTTGTGAGGACAAATCAGAGATTGAAAACGCCGGTGCGGGGCTCGGCCCGGAGATCGCACGCTTTTTCCGGGTCGGCCGCAGCCGGTGTGCAAAACTAGAGTATATCGAGCGGGCCTTACTTGCCGCCATCGGCCGCGAAGAGGGCCGCTCGCTTCTCCACTCTCACCGGGAGGCATGTTCGGGCCGACCGCTCCTCCGCCCGAAACGGGCTCTTAACGGGGAGAGGCCGTCCACACCCGTCGCAACGCTTGGCCGCCGGTGCCGCACGATCCTGCTCGAAATCGGCCGCCGGGATGAAGCCGAACCCGCGCCGCGCGGCCGCACTCCTAACTTTCCATCGCGTGCCGATAGACGCGCTTTACCTGCACGTTCGAGATCAGGGCCATGAAATCCTTGCCCTGTTCCAGATCGACCTTGATCGACTTGCTGTCGATTTCCATGTACCTGGACAGCACGGCCATGATGTCGTTTTTCACCGCTTCCATGACATCGGGCGTGATGTCCATCCTGTCGTGCATCAGAACGAACTGCATTCGTTTGTGCGCCACCTGCCCGCTGGGCCTGTCGCCGAAAAAGCGCCGCAGAATACCTAACATGGCTTCTCTCTCCTTTCAGTTCCAGATAAGCCGTTTCATGCGGCCGAAAAAACCGTCAGTCCCGTCCTCGTCCACCGGAATGCTCTCTCCGTTGAGGCGGGCGGCTATCCGTCTGAAGGCGGCTCCAGCCTTGCTTCCCCTGTCATGTACGAGCGGTATGCCGCGGTTGGTGGAGACGACCACTTCCTCGCTCTCCGGCACCACCCCGAGGAGCGGCACGGAAAGCAGGGAGATGATATCTTCGGTTGACATCATATCGCCTTTTTTTACCATCTTGACGTTCAGCCTGTTGATCACCAAGTGAATATTTTTCAGCAGCGCAGCTTCCAATAGGCCGATCACCCGGTCCGCGTCCCTGATGGCCGAAACCTCCGGGGTGGTCACCACCAGCGCGGTATCCGCTCCGGCGATTGCGTTCTTAAAACCCTGCTCGATCCCCGCCGGGCAGTCGATGATCACGTAGTCGAATTCCTCGGCCAGTTCGGCGCACAGGTCTTTCATCTGCTCGGGATTGATGGCGCCCTTTTCCCTGGTCTGTGCGGCCGGAATGATGCACAGGTTCGACAACTTCCGGTCCCGTATCATGGCCTGAGCTTTGCGGCACTTGCCTTCGATGATGTCCACCAGGTTATATACGATGCGGTTTTCGAGCCCCATCACCACGTCGAGATTTCGCAGCCCGATGTCCGCGTCTATCATGACGACATTGTGCTTTTTCTTCGCAAGTGTCGTCCCGAGATTGGCAACGGTCGTGGTCTTCCCGACCCCGCCCTTACCGGAGGTGACAACGATTGTTTTGCCCGCCATAAATCACCTGTTTTCTTGAAGTAAAGTCTATCTGCCCCGTCCCCATGCCCTTAAAAAATCCGGGACCCTGTTTCTGCGGCCCCGCCCCGATGCGGGAGTTTCTATAAAGTGATCACCTGGATGGCATTGTCCTGGATTTCCGCCACTTCGAACCGTTTGGGGGAAGAGTGTTTTCCGCCCTGGGGCGGCACGGCCACCAAGTCTGCGATGCGAATCTGGTTGGGTTCGATGCTGAGCGCCCAAATCCGCGCCGACCGCTCCCCTTCGGCGCCGGCATGCGCCGTGCCCCGCAGCACGCCGAACACGATGACGTCTCCGTCCGCCACGATTTCGGCGCCCGGGTTGACGTCGCCCAGGACCACGCAATCCGAAGGAGAAACGATCCGAACGCCGGACCGGCACGTGTTGCGAACGATCAGCGGCGCGTCGTCGGATTTTCTTTCACTCGAAGGCCTGGCCGGAAGTCGATGCCGCCTCGGTTCGCCCTCCACCGTAAACGACAGGCTGTCGCTCAACCGTACCTCGACCAGGCGAACCCTGGATTTTTCAAACAGCGTTTCGTAAAGCGACAGGATCTCGTCGGTTCGAAGCGGCTTGGTACGTAGATCCAGGACCATTTCGGCCTGGCTGAAAAAGTCGCGCGACTGCTCCAGGCGCTGCTTCATGTAGTCGATGATGAAATCGAAAGCCGCCGCCGGATCGGGAACCAGCGTAAAGCCGCTCCTGTCCGCTTTCACTTGTACGGGTGGCGATTCGCTTAAAGACATTATTTTTCGCCCTTCGAACCTGCGAAATGACGCAACGCGGGACCGCGTTTTTTCGGACCGAAGTTTTTGCCGATTTCCAGAATCATTTCACTCAGATTTGTATTGCGCAGGAAGGTTCCCCCCTCACCGATTCGGATCACTTTACCCCAAATGGGCACCCTGGGGCAATACCCATTCTTTCAGTCGCGTCCAGTTCTCGATACGGATGAAACCGTCGGCCGGTTCGTTGAAATTCCACGGTTGAATGAAGAGCAGGGGCTGGATTCCCGCCCTTTTGAGCTGGCGGCAGGTTTCGACGCGATCTTCCACAAAATAGTTCACGTGGAGATCCTTGAGGATGCCGAGTTTGATCTCCGGGGCGCCCGAAGCGATCACCATGATGCGCTCGCGGGGAACTTCGGGAAGCGTTTTGTACAGCCATTCGGTGATCGATTCCGGCCAAACCCGGGCGGTCACGAACCGGAGAGGGGCGGAGCGGGCCAGTTCGGTCAGGACTTCGGGCGCGTCGGGCATCGGGGGGATCTGCATGGTGTGCTCGTCGTCCAGGGTGAGGCAGATGAGGTCGTCGAGCATGTCCTTTTCCAGCCTCAGGCACTGGCGGAGGTCGTAGCAGGAGAGTTGTTCCTTGCGCATCGCGGTGAGCCCGTAGCGTTCGTGGGCCAACCTAACAAATATTTCCATGGTATCGGCGACTACGCCGTCGATATCGAACGCGATGTCGGCCGCTGGGATGCGAACGTTTGTGTCAGGCATAATCAGCACTCTTCGGTGATGCAGGTATCGGCGGGTTGGTCGAAGCGAAACGAAATGTCATAGACGCCTTCTTCAAGTACCGAATGGACCACATAGCCGACTGAACCGAACACGGAAAGCATGCCCCGGTTGGAGGCCAGAACATAGGCGCAAAAGCCGGTGATGCCCTTGCTTTTGGCGATCTCGGCCAGGTAGTGCAGTAAAAAGGTGGCGATCCCCTTGCGCTGAAGGGGCGAGGCGACGGCAAAGTCCACTTCCGCCGTGTTCGTCTTCTGGTCCAGGATGTACCGGCCCATGGCGATGATTTTTTCGTTTGCGATGTCGCCGACGACGCCCACCAGCGCCATCTCGTGTTCGTAGTCGATATTGCACATGCCCTGGGTGTTTCTGTGCGGGAACACCCGCATGGCCGAAAGGAAACGGTAGTAGACGTCCTGGTCGGGCAGGGAGTAGAAAAACTCCTGCACCGCCCGTTCGTCGGTGGGCTTGATGGGGCGGAAGAAAACCTTGTTGTC